>JAPUJA010000262.1 GCA_027296525.1 Pseudomonadota bacterium
GCTTCTCGTGCCAGCGGGTTATCATCTCGACGAGTTTCATCCAGAACATGTGACAGACTTTCCTCTGGGCGGTTGCTTGAGTGCTTGGGCCGCCTCGTTCGTCCGGGGTTTCGCCGCCTGCCGAGGATGCCCTCGTGCGCCGTCTCTCTATGGGGTCAAATAATTAAATCTGTATGAGCATTCGCGCCCCGGCGCTCGAGGCGGCTTGGTCACGGACCGGTCGCGGGCCGGTCGTGGTCGCTCGGCCTAGCCGCGGTCGCGGCCTGGAGCCGTTCAAGCGGCCTGGGGCCGTTCAAGCGGCCTGGGGCCGTTCAAGGTGATCGGATGACGCTTTAGCGCGCTCTGCCTTTGCGTCGCGATGATGTCACGGCGCCCGAGGCCGATGGCTCGCCCGGGAAGATGCGGCGGTAATCACCGAAATGGTCGTTGAGCGCGGCCTCCACTCTCTCTGCGTCGTGGCTCGCCAAGCCTTGGATGATCGCGCCGTAATTGTTGAAGCTGTCGGTGGGGTGGGGCGCTCGCCGCTTGTAGAAGAGAAAGTGGAAGCGCCAGGTCATGTCGCGGAGGTTGTCGAGAATCCGGACGAGAAAACGGTTTTCCGTCACCGCCGTGACCGCATGATGGAAGTTCTGGTCGAGGCGAAGGAGCTCGCCGATCTTTCTGTCCGCGCAGAGCGCTGCGACGTCGTAGCCCTCGACGAGCGCGCGCATCTCCCCGACCGCTTGCTTGCTCACGCGCTGGGCGGCGATCCGGCCCGCCAGGATCTCGAGCGGGATGCGTATCTCGAGGATCTGGTCGAGCTCGGCCATGTCGATGCCGGTCGCGACCGTGCCGCGGTAGGGCAGAATCGTGACCAGCCCGTCATAGGCGAGCCTTTGCAGGGCCTCGCGGATGGGCGTGCGCCCGAGCCCGAGCTCGTCGCGCAGCGCATGCTCGTCGATCGCTCCGAGCGGCGGGATCGCGCCCATGAGGATGCGCTTCTTGAGCGCCGAATAGGCCGACTGCGAGAGACGCACGTCCCGGCCCGCGGCCTCCTTGCCCTTGCCCTTTTCCTTGGTCGCTTGCTTGGCCACGGTCCAATCCCCTCGCCCGGTCTCAGCCCCGGTCTTGCTTGCCCGGGTCGCCGGGGACTCCATAGGCCGGCGCTCCGGTGGGGTCGAGCGCGCGCGTCAGGTAATCGTTCATCTGAGGCTTGTAGACCTGCCAGATGCGGCCGAGCTCGGCGATCGGGTCGTCATGCCAGTCGACCCGAAGATCGACGATCGGGAAGACATGACGGTGGACGACATAGACGCCCGCCGAGCGCACATCGCCCTCCTCGCCGCCGGCCCGAAGCCCCGCCTCGAGCCCGGCGAGAAGCCGCCCGGGGAAATCTTCCCGGGGCGCCTCGCGGTAGGCCGCGACCATCGCCTCGGGCACGGCGTCGTTGGCCAGGATATTGCCGGCGGCGATGCAGGCCTCGCCGGTCACCGCCCGATGAAGCCCGAGGGTCTTGGCGCCCGAATGGTGGGCGAGCCCGCCGTCATTGTCGATCACGGCGAGCTGGCGGTATTCAGGGTACGCGCCGGCTTCGACGAGGCGCTCGAGGGTCGCCTGCGCACCGAAACCCTGGCCCAAGAGATCGAGCCCGAGAACCCCGAGCCGCGGGTCGGTGACGTTCTGGCTCGCGACCGCGCCGACATTTGCCCGCGCCCAGGCGCAGCGGCTCGCCACGCACGGGCTCGACGATGAGATGACGACGCCGAACGCCTCGCTCATGGGGCAGCGGGCGATGAGCGAGAAGGTCATCGCGTCGATGCCCCGATCGGCCCGTCCTCGTCCTCGGGGATCACGGCCTCGATGTCGATCTCGACGAGCATTTCGGGGCGCGCGAGGCCGTTGATGATGAGTCCCGTCTGGCAGGGATGGATCCCTTTGAACCAGCGGCCCAAGGCCTGATAGGCCGGCTCGCGGTAGGCGCGGTCGGTGATGTAGACGGTGAGCTTGCAGATATGCTCGAGCTTGGAGCCCGCCTCCTCGAGCAGCTCCTTGGCGCACGCCATCGCGGTATCGACCTGTTTCGCCGGATCGCCGACGCCCTGGAAGTTGCCCTCCAGGTCGAAGCCCGTCTGGCCGCGCAAGAAGATGCGCCGGCCCGCGCGCACCGCCATGCAGACGTCGTTATCGAGCGCCTGATCGGGATACCAGTCCTTGGTGTTGAACTTGCGCAACCGGATATGCGCCATCTTTATCCTCCCCCTTATTTATGAAGCCGGCCGGTACACGCCCCCGCCCGGATGGACCCGGTCCGGGTGGACCCGGTCCGACAGCCCCGCCGATTTCTTGACGAAGCCGAGCGCGGGCTCGAAGTCGAAATTATTGTAGACCGCGGCGAAATGAGCAAAGGGCGGCGACTGGGCGAAGAGGTTGAAGGTGACGCGATGGCCCGCATAGTCCGAATTGACGAGGTCGCGGGCGAAGGCCAAGAGCTTGCGCCGGTCGCTCCAGTCCCAGGTTTCGTTGACCGTGTAATACTTCCTGAGCCACGCCGCGGTCTCCTCATCCTCGAAGCAGGCGAGGTCGGGGGTGATGCAGATCTGACCGCCGCAGAGCTCGCGCGTGAGGTGGATCATCGCCGGCAGCTCGGAGCAGGCGTGCACACGGCCCGTATAGAGCAGCGACTGGTTGGGCATGAGCAGCCCGTTCGGGCTCGCTTCGGCGCAGGCGATCGCGGCCAGGAGATGAGCCCGGATGCCTTCGCGGTAGCAGACGAGCTGAGCGATCTTCTCGCGCACCGCCGGGTTCTTGTCGAGCCCGGTCTGGCGCGCGTTGAAGCTTGCCGCGCCGATCATCATGTCGGCGAGATAGAGCATGCGCAGCACGAAGGGGAACGCGCTGTAGCGGTGGAGCGTCGCGCGGATGAAGGAGGCCGCGCGGGTGTGGCGATAAAACAGCACGTCCTCCCAGGGGATGAGGACGTCGTCGAAGACGAGCAGCGTGTCGATCTCGTCGAAACGATTCGCAAGCGGATAGTCGTCCGCCGGCGCCCGCCCGGCGAAGCCGGTGCGGCAGATGTGCTTCATGCCCGGCGCGTTCATCCGGCAGATGAAGCCGACGGCGTAGTCCGACAGTTTCTCGTTGTGGCTCCAGCCGCCGATGGTCGGCTTGACGAAGGCTTGGTTGGCGTAGGCCGAGGCG
>JAPUJA010000263.1 GCA_027296525.1 Pseudomonadota bacterium
GTTCGGTTCGAGCAGCGGAAATTTGCGGATCTCCTGGAGATACCGAGAGAGGCCTATTTCGGGCGTAATCGTGGGAAGCTTCGCGATCATGTTCGTAAGGTCACCAATTTTGTCGATGGATCGTCCGCCGGGATGAACGGATTCACCGCCGACAGGGTTAATCCCAGCGCTCCAAGCAGAATCGGAAGCCTAGCACATAAATAGAGAGAATATAAGGGAAAATCAGGGTGGTCGGCGGCTCTGTGGGGGCCTCCAGAGGGGCTGTCTTCACCCCTCGAACCCCGGGGGCGGCTGCGTTGACAGGCCACTGGGGTGGCCTACATAATGCCCCCTGAGCTGGGGAGCAAACCAGCAGGAATCAGGTTCTGTGGAGGTCAAACCGAATGTTTGATTACAGTCAAAATAAATCTCAAACCGGTCTCGAGCCGTGGCATCCGCTCGAGGAAATCGGTGCCACGATTCTCGAGGGCACTCCGCAGCAATCGGGGCGCATCGACTTCGGATCACTCGAGACGCCGATGATCACAGGTGTCTGGGAGTGCACGAAGGGCAAGTTCGAAGTGACCTATCCGTGGAATGAGTTGGCCACGATCCTCGAGGGCAACATCACGATCACGGACTCCAAGGGCAACGCGATGAAATTCGGCCCCGGCGACACCCATTTCGCCGTCAAGGGCGACCGCGTCACCTGGCAGATTCACTCCGACAAGGTCCGTAAGGCGTTCTTCATCTATACCGGCGACCAGGTCGCGGCGGAAGCCGCCGAATAGCCTTTGACCTCTGAGCGCGGAGGCGCGAGCCTCCGCCGACCGGTCGATGGAATCGAACGGCTCGGGAGTCAACGGGCCCGCGGTACGGTATCTCTCGAACAACCCGCTCCTTGAGCGGGTTTTCTTTTGCGAAACGCCGTTCATCACTCTTCGATCGCGCCATCGAGCCGCTCGATAAGCTCGGTCATGTCGTCGGGCAAGGAGCTTTCGAATTCGAGCGCGCTGCCCTCGACGGGATGGCGAAAACCCAGCAGACGGGCATGGAGCGCCTGGCGCCCGTTCAGGGATCTCAGATAGTGACGCAGCGCGTCCGGGAGCTTCCCCTTGAGAGCGCGTCGCTGCCCGCCATAGAGCGGGTCACCGACGAGCGGGTGGCCTTTGTGGGCGAAATGAACCCGGATCTGGTGGGTCCGCCCGGTCGCGAGCCGGCATTCGACGACAGAGGCGAGGTCGGTCGCGAGCCGGCGTAGGGTCCGGTAACGGGTGAGCGCGGGTTTGCCTCCCTTGGCGCGCACGGCCATCTTCTTCCGGTTCACGGGGCTTCGACCGATCGCGCCCTCGATTTCGCCTTTGGGCGGCAGGATCACGCCCCAGATCACGGCGGTATAGGTTCTCTTCACCTTGCGGGCGGCGAACGCATCGACGAGCGCTCGGTGCGCCCTATCGGTCTTGGCCGCGACCATAAGGCCGCTCGTCGCTTTGTCGAGACGGTGGACGATGCCCGGCCGTCGCTCTCCGCCGATGCCGGAAAGGCTCTCACCGCAATGGGCGATCAGCGCGTTGACCAGAGTCGCGTTTGGATTGCCCGGGGCCGGATGGACGACGAGTCCGGCGGGCTTGTCGAGGACGATGAGATGCGCGTCCTCATACATGATCGAAAGCGGTATCGGCTCCGCTTTGGGGCGCGCTTCGACCGGTGGAGGCACGGTCAGCATGAACAGCTGGTCCGGTTTGACCCGATATGCGGGGTCAGTTATCGTCTGCCGCCCGAGCGCAAGCCGACCCTCCAGTATGAGCGCCTTGACGCGTGAGCGGGAAAGGTCCGCCACGGCGTCGGCGATGAATCGGTCGAGCCGCGCGCCGGTGTGCTGGGCGCCGACACGAAGCTTGTGGCGGTCGGCTGCGGGTCGTGACATGGCGCCGAGAGTGGACCCAAAGGATGCAACTGCTCAAGGGTATCGTCATCGCCATGGGCCTCGCGATCGCCATCGGCATTGGGGTCCTCGTTTACGTCATCGTCGTGCGGAGCGGCGAGATGATCGAGGACGCGGACCCGGCGGGCGAGGCGAGGCTTCCGAGCTTCGCGGCCAGAAACCTCGGGCTTCCCGCCGGAAGCCGCGTCGATAAGATGCTGGTGGCGGGCGAGCGGCTTATCCTCACGGTGCTGGTGCCGGACGCGGGCCAACGGATCGTCGTCATCGATCTCGCGACGGGGCAGGAGCTCGGCGCCATCCGGCTCGAGGCGGGACCGTGACGGGAAAATCCCCGGTCTTGTATCTTTCCCGGGATCATCTGAAGCGCATCGCCGGTTTGGCGGAGGCCGCCTATCCGCGGGAATGCTGCGGGCTCCTCGTGGGGCGGCTCTCCGGGAGCGGCGACTCCTGGGTGAGCGAGACGGTCGAGAGCCCCAACGTCGACGGCACGGGCCGGCGCGACCGCTTCGAGGTCGATAGCGCGCTTTATATCGACCTCCAGCGCCGCTTGCGGGACACGCCGGAGCGCGTGCTCGGCGTCTATCACTCCCACTGCGATCATCGGGCGCAGCCCTCCGCGACCGATCTCGAGCTCGCCTGGGAGCCGGGCTTCGTCTGGTTGATCGTCGCCGTCGAAGGGCGCCAGGCAATCCACAGCACGGCCCATATGCTCGACGCCGACGGCGCCCGGTTCCGCGAGATCGGCCTGCGTACGGACGACTGGGGGCCCTATCCCCAACGCGAACCCCTCGGCGGGCCGGGGCTCTCGACGGCATGAGTCCGTCGATGAATTTCCGCAGCGACAACATCGCCAGTGTGGCGCCTGAGATCATGCGTCGTATGGTCGAGGCGAATGTTCGATCCGCCGGGGGCTATGGCGCGGACGAAGTCACCGGGCGGCTCGATCGCGTCTTTTCCGACCTGTTCGAGGCACCTGTGCGGGTTTATCCCGTCGTGACCGGGACGGCTGCGAACGCGCTCGCGCTTTCCGTGCTCGTGCCGCCCTTCGGCGCCGTCTACTGCCACCGGGATTCGCACGTCAACAACGAGGAATGCGGTGCGCCTGAGTTCTTCACCGGGGGCGCGAAGCTCATCCCCCTTCCGGGCGAGCGGGCGAAGATCGATCTCGGGGCGCTCGAAGCGGCCTTGACGCGCGGTGGAAAGGACGATGTGCACTACACACAGCCTTCGGCCTTGAGCCTTACCCAGCAAACCGAAGAGGGCGCCATCTATGGGATCGATGAGCTTCAGGCCTTTGCCGAATGCGCGAAGGGTCATGGGCTCGGGCTCCATATGGACGGCGCGCGCTTCGCCAACGCCGTCGTGGCCCTCGACTGCGCGCCGGCCGATCTCACCTGGCGGGCGGGGATCGATCTGCTCTCCTTCGGTGCGACGAAGAACGGTGCGATGGCGGTGGAGGGCGTGGTCTTGTTCAAGCCGGAGCTCGCCGAGGAGTTCGGTTATCGCCATAAGAGGGCGGGTCAGCTGGTCTCCAAGATGCGCTTTCTCTCGGTTCAGCTCGAGGCCTACCTGGCCGACGGGCTGTGGCTCAAGCTCGCCTCGAACGCCAACCTCATGGCCCGGCGCCTGGCACAAGGCCTCACGGCCTTGCCGCAAGCCGAGCTCTTGGGCCCGGTCGA
>JAPUJA010000264.1 GCA_027296525.1 Pseudomonadota bacterium
TGGGTGATCTAGAAGAGGGAAAAGGAGTTGCCGCAGCCGCAGGAGGAGGTGGCTTTCGGATTGCGGATGGCGAAGGCGGCGCCCACCAAGTCCTCGACGAAGTCGATCTCGGCGCCGGCCATGTAGCCCACGGAGAGCTCGTCGATCACGACGGCGGCGCCGTCCTTCTCGAAAAGCAGATCGTCGTCATTGACCTTCTCGTCGAAGTCGAACCCGTATTGAAAACCCGAGCAGCCGCCGCCGGAGACCGAGACGCGAAGCCTCAGATTCGGCCTGTCCTCCTGGCTCAGGAGATAGGCGATACGGCGCGCGGCGCTCTCCGTAATCGTGACTTTCTGTTCGCCGCCCGAGGCCTTAGTCTCGCTCATGACAATCTTAGCCCATGGTTCGTCCACGAAGCGCGTGCTCTGACGAAGAATTTGGGGTCTTTCGACGCTTTGTCAATAGGATGCACGCCTTTACCCCGGTTGATCCAAAAGCCCCCGATCGCTACCTTCCTGCCATGATCGCGCCCTACGCCTCGAACCCGGCCGAAAGCCGCGGGCGCCGCTTCCCGGAACCGGAGAGTCCGACGCGCACGGTCTTCCAGCGCGATCGCGACCGCATCATCCATTGCGCCGCCTTCCGGCGCCTCGAATACAAGACCCAGGTGTTCGTCTATCACGAGGGCGACTACTACCGCACGCGGCTCACCCACAGCCTGGAGGTCGCGCAGATCGCGCGCTCGATGTGCCGGGAGCTCGGGCTCAACGAGGACCTGGCCGAGGCCCTGGCGCTCGCCCACGATCTCGGCCACGCGCCGTTCGGCCATGCGGGCCAGGAGGCGCTGGCTCAGGTGATGGAGCCCTTCGGCGGCTTCGACCACAACGCGCAGACCCTGCGCATCCTCACCAAGCTCGAGCGGCGCTATGCGGGCTTCGACGGGCTCAACCTCACTTGGGAGACCCTCGAAGGGGTGGTCAAGCATAACGGCCCGCTCATCGGGCCGCGAGCGGCGAGGTCCGGGACGCCGCCGCTGCCGCGCGCCGTGGCCGAGTATGTCGCCGAGCATGATCTCGAGCTCGACAGCTTTCCGGGCCTCGAGGCTCAGATCGCCGCGCTCTCGGATGACATCGCCTACAACAACCACGATATCGACGATGGGCTCCGGGCCGGTCTGTTCGAGGTCGCGGATTTGAGCGAGGTTCCCCTGGTCGGCCCGATCTTTCGCGCCGTCGGCGAGATCGAGGATGATCTCGAGCCCCAGCGCCTGATCGCCGAAGCGGTGCGCCGCCTGATCGATTCGATGGTGACCGACCTGTTGGCCGAGACCCGCCGGCGTATCGAAGCCGCGGGGCCCGAGACGGCGGAAGAGGTGCGGCGCTTCGAGCGTCCGCTGGCGGCGTTCTCCGAGCAGATGCGCGCGCACGATGCCGCGCTCAAGCTCTTTCTGCTTGAGAACATGTATCGGCACTACAAGGTCAACCGCATGGCGAGCAAGGCGCGCCGCGTGGTCACCGATCTCGCGACCCTCTTCATCGCCGAGCCCGAATGCCTGCCGAGCGAGTGGCGGCGGGCGACGGACGGCCCCTCGACCGAGCGCACGGCCCGTGTGGTGGCGGACTACATCGCCGGCATGACGGACCGCTACGCGCTCGATGAACATGCCCGGATCTTTCATATTTCCTCTTCGTTTTAATGAATGTTTTCAATCAATTTCGCGATCACATTCTCAAGTTACTCGAGGATTTGGCGGGTGATGGTCTGCTCCCTCCGGGGCTCGACACCGGGCGGGTCGCGGTCGAACCGCCGCGCGAGGCCGGCCACGGCGACCTCGCGAGCAACGCGGCGATGGTGCTGGCCAAGCCGGCCGGCCGGAAACCCCGCGAGCTCGCGGCGCTCATCGCCTCCAAGCTCGAGGCGATGCCTGAGGTCACGACCGTCGAGATCGCCGGGCCCGGTTTCATCAACCTGACATTGAGCGACGGTTTCTGGCACGCCCGGCTGAGCGAGATGCTCGAGGCGGGCGCGGGCTACGGGCTCACCGATCTCGGGCAGGGGCGGCGGATCAACGTCGAATATGTCTCGGCCAACCCGACGGGGCCGCTCCATGTCGGTCACGGGCGCGGCGCGGTGTTCGGTGATGCGCTGGCGAACCTCCTCGAAGCTGTCGGCTTTGACGTCACCCGCGAGTACTACATCAACGACGCCGGTGCCCAGCTCGAGGCGTTGGGGCGATCGGTCTACTACCGGTACCAAGAGGCACGCGGCCAAAGGCCGGCTCAAACGCCGGACGGATTCTATCCCGGTGATTACCTCGTCCCGGTCGGTCAGGCGCTTGCCGAAAGAGACCGCGACAAGTGGCTGAAGGAGCCTGAAAGGGACGAAGAGGGTAAGGGCGGTTGGATGGACGCCTGCTCCACGTTCGGCCGCGACGAAATGATGAAGCTGATCAAGGCCGATCTCAAGGAATTAGGTATACGGCATGAGAAGTTCTCCTCCGAACGCCTGCTCTTCAAGGAGGGCAAGATCCAGCATGCCGTGGACGAGCTCGAACGGCGCGGCCTGATCTATACCGGCGTGCTCGAGCCGCCCAAGGGCAAGCCGCCGCCGGACGATTGGGAGCCGCGCGAGCAGCTGCTCTTTCGTGCGACCCGGTTCGGCGACGACACCGACCGGCCGCTCCAGAAGTCCGACGGCGGCTGGGCCTACTTCGCCGCCGACATCGCCTATCATTTGAATAAGTTCGAGCGCGGGTTCGCGACCATGATCGACGTCTGGGGCGCGGATCACGGCGGCTACGTCAAGCGCATGAAGGCCGCCGTCAAGGCGGTAACCGACGGCCAAGGGGAGCTCGACATCAAAATCTGCCAGCTCGTCAATCTGTTCGAGCGGGGCAAGCCCTACCGCATGTCGAAGCGCGCCGGCACCTTCGTGACTCTCAGGGAGGTCGTCGATGCGGTCGGAAAGGACGTGGTGCGCTTCATGATGCTCACGCGCAAAAACGACGCGCCGCTCGACTTCGACCTCGCAAAAGTCATGGAACAGTCGAAGGACAACCCCGTCTTCTACGTTCAGTACGCCCACGCCCGGATCCGATCGGTCATGCGTAAGGTTTTGAAAGAGTTTCCGGATTTGGATATTTCGGAGGACGCTTTGAAGGCCGCCGATCTCGGGCTCTTGACCGATTCGTCAGAGATTGCTTTGATGAAGAGCTTGGCAGCGTGGCCCCGCGCGGTCCAAGGCGCGGCGGCGGCACACGAGCCTCATCGGGTGGCGTTCTATTTATACGACCTTGCTTCGGCGTTTCATCTGCACTGGAGCAAGGGGAACGAAGATCCAAAACTAAGAATCATCGTCACGGGAGATCGTCGGTTGACGCTTGGGCGTCTGGCCCTGATCGGGGCAGTCGCTTCGGTGATCGCCAATGGCCTCGCCATTTTTGGCGTCGAGCCAGTCGAG
This sequence comes from Pseudomonadota bacterium, assembly GCA_027296525.1. Classification (GTDB taxonomy): domain Bacteria; phylum Pseudomonadota; class Alphaproteobacteria; order UBA828; family JAPUJA01; genus JAPUJA01. The sequence goes on from JAPUJA010000264.1 coordinate 3,442, forward strand.
GAGATGCGATAAATGAGTTACGACGACTCCGAATTGAAACGGTCCGCCCAAGAGTCATTTGAATCAGAAGAAGAGGAGCGCCGCCGTCCCCGCCTTTGGTTGGTGCTCACGGGTACGGTGGCCGGGCTCGCCCTGGCCGCCGCCGTCATCTTCATCTACGGTGAGCTCTCCGAGCGAAGCGGCGATGGAGAAGCCCCCCCGGTAGTCGCCGCGGAGGAGGGGCCCGACAAGCTGCGTCCCGAAGACCCGGGCGGCATGGAAGTGCCGGACCAGGACAAGCTTGTCTATGACCGGATCACGGGGGAGGAGGTCGCCGAGGGCCTCGAGCAATTGCTCCCGCCGCCGGAGGAGCCGCTCCTCGGCGCGCTGCCGGATGCCGAAGACGTGATCGAGCCGTCACAGGACGCCTTGGCCGCGGCGCGCGAGGCGGCGCGCGAGGCAATTGAGGACAAGCTGGCGGGCATCGATGAGGCGGATCGATCCGCCGTTGCCGGAACGGAGGCGCTCACGGAAGGGGCGGAGCCTGATGCGCTGGTCGCGGCGGCGGACGGAGATGGGGCGAACGGGGAGCCGAGTCTGCCGGCGATCGTGGCCGAGATCGCGCCGGCGGCGGGCACGTCTGCGGCGGGCGCGTCTGCGGCGGGCGCGTCTGCGGGCAGTTACATGATCCAGATCGGCGCGTTCCGTTCGGCCGACAACGCCGAGGATGCCGGCAACAAGGCCAGGACGGCCCATGACGACCTGCTGGGCGCGCTTGACCTCAAAATCCAGCGGGCCGATCTCGGCCAGGAGAAGGGCGTGTTCTTCCGCGCCCGCTTGGGCCCGGTCGAGAAAGCGGACGCCAAGGCGCTTTGCTCGGCGCTCAAGAGCCGGAAGGTGGACTGCCTCGTTGTCAAAGGGTGATCGCCGGGACGCCGCTCGCCCACCCAAATCGGTCATCTTCGGCTGCAAGGGCCCGGCGCTCGGGCCCGAGGAACGGGATTTCTTCGCCGCGGCCGACCCGCTCGGCTTCATCCTCTTCGGGCGGAATTGCGTCTCGCCCGACCAGCTGCGGGCGCTGATTTCCGATCTCCGCGAAACCGTCGGGCGGCCCGACGCGCCCGTTCTAATCGACCAGGAGGGCGGGCGCATCGCCCGGCTCAAGCCGCCCCATTGGCGCCGGGCGCCCGCGGCGGCGCGCTTCGGAGCGCTCGCGCGCGGCGACGAAGAGGCGGCCATGCGTGCCGTCTGGCTCAACGGGCGCCTGTTCGCCGCCGAGCTTCGGGCCCTGGGGATCAGCGTCGATTGCGCGCCGGTGCTCGATGTCCCGGCGTCCGGCAGCCACGACATCGTGGGCGACCGGGCCTTCGCGGGCGATCCGGAGCTCGTGGCGCGACTCGGGCGCGGCTTTTGCGACGGGCTCCTCGCGGGCGGCGTGCTTCCGGTCGTGAAGCACATCCCGGGCCATGGACGCGCCCGGGCCGACAGCCACAAGAGCCTGCCCGTGGTGGAAGCCTCCCTCGCCGAGTTGCGCGCCACCGACTTCCGGCCCTTCGTGGCGCTCAAGGACGCGCCGATCGCGATGACCGCCCATCTGCTCTACAGCGCGATCGACGAGGCCCGCCCTGCGACTCAGTCGCGGGGCGTGATCGAGGAGATCATCCGGGGCGAGATCGGCTTTACCGGCCTGTTGCTCTCGGACGATCTCTCGATGGGCGCTCTCGCGGGTGGCCTGGGCGAAAGGGCGGAGCGCTCGCTCGAGGCCGGCTGCGACGTCGTGCTCCACTGCAACGCCAAGCCGCGCGAGATGGCCGCGCTCGCCGAGATTTGCCCCGAGCTTGGCGCCGAGGCGGCCCGGCGCCTCTCCCGGGCCGTAATTGAACAACAGAAAGATATAAACTTCAAATCACTATGCAGCGATCTTGATAAGTTAATTGAGCCTTCTATGGGGTCGTGATGGGCGAGGCCGAAGACGTTCTCTATATCGCGTCGGTCTGGATCATCCCGGTCCTCATCGCGATCACCTTCCACGAGGCCGCGCACGGCTGGGTGGCGAGCCGGCTCGGCGATGACACCGCGAAGCGCATGGGGCGCGTCACCTTCAATCCACTCAAGCATATCGACCCCTTCGGCACGGTCATCCTTCCGGCATTGCTCATCTGGCTGAAGGTGGGCTTCGTCTTCGGCTGGGCAAAGCCGGTGCCGGTGAACTTCGCGCGCCTGCGCCGTCCCCGCCGGGACATGATGATCGTCGCCGCGGCGGGTCCGGGCACGAATCTCCTGCTTGCCTACGCCTCGGCACTCCTCATCCATCTCGTGATCCTGCTGCCGGATCCGCTCGCTCCCTGGGTCTTCGACAACCTATTAAACGCCCTCATCATCAATGTTGCGCTCGCGGTCTTCAACATGCTGCCGGGTCCCCCACTTGACGGCGGGCGGGTCCTCATGGGATTGCTTCCGCCCGAAATCAGCGTGCGAATCGCGAAGAGGGAGCGGCAAATCTTTTTCGGGCTGCTGGCCGTCATCTTCTTGCTGCCGCTTCTGCTCGAGCAGATCGAGGTCAGCTTCAACCCGATCGCCTGGATTCTGCTTCCCGTGGTCAATGGAGCGATTCAGGTGATCGCCTTGCTCGCAGGGCACGGAGGCGGCGCGTGATGGTCGAGACACCGCCAACAGACGAGTTCGTGGTCGAGCCGGCCGGGGCCGAGGAGGCGTTCATCCTCGACCTCGAAGGCTTCGAGGGTCCGCTCGATCTGCTTTTGGCGCTCGCGCGGGATCAGAAGGTCGATCTCACCCGGCTCTCGATCCTCGAGCTCGCCGACCAGTATCTTGCCTTCATCGCGCGGGCACGCCGGCTTCGCCTCGAGATCGCCGCCGATTATCTCGTCATGGCGGCGTGGCTCGCCTACCTCAAATCGCGTTTGCTGCTGCCCGAGCCCGAGGGTGAGGAGGAGCCGAGCGGCGAGGAATTGGCCGAGGCGCTGGCCCATCAGCTCCGCCGTCTCGAGGCGATGCGCGAGGCGGGCGCGCGCCTCATGGCTCGGCCTCAGCTTGGGCGCGATGTGTTCAAGAGGGGCGCCCCGGAACCCATTCCGGTGGTCAAGAACACACGCTTCGACATCTCGCTCTTCGAGCTCCTGAGCGCCTACGCCAATCAGACCACGCGCCGTCAGGCGGCGGCGCTTCGCATCGAGCCCTTGGAATATTCTTCCGTCGAGGATGCGATCCAACGGCTGACCGCCGGGATGGCGGGGTCGATCGATTGGGAGCTTCTGCTCGATTTTATTCCGCCCGAACTTTCCGGGGGCACGCCCCGCCGATCGGCGATCGCGAGCACTTTTGCCGCAGGCTTGGAGCTCGCCCGCCAGGGCAATATCGAGCTGCGTCAGCTCGAGACCTTTGGACCGATTTACCTGCGCAACGTGAAGGAACCGCAATGACCGACGAAAACCAGTCTCTAAGATTGATCGAGGCGCTGCTGTTTGCCTCTGCGGAGCCCGTGGAAGAGGGCGAGCTCGCGCTCAGATGCGAAGAGGGCGCCGACCTCGACGCTTTGCTCGAGCGGCTGCGGTCCATCTACGCAAACCGCGGGGTCAATCTCGTGCGCGTGGGCAAGCGGTGGGCCTTCCGCACCGCGCCTGACCTGGCGCCGCTTCTGCGTACCGAGAAGGTCGTCACCCGCAAGCTTTCCAGGGCCGCCGTCGAGACCCTGGCGATCATCGCTTATCACCAGCCGATGACTCGGACCGAGATCGAGGAGGTGCGCGGTGTCGCCTTGAGCCGGGGCACGCTCGATATCTTGTTCGAGGCGGGCTGGGTCGAGCCCAGGGGGCGGCGGCGCACGCCGGGCCGGCCGCTCACCTGGGGGACCACCCCCGCCTTCCTCGACCAATTCGGTTTGGAGGGCCTCGACGATCTGCCCGGGGTCGACGAACTCAAGGCCGCCGGACTGCTCGCCCCTGTGCGCCCGTTGTTGGGTAAGATCGGCCCCGTGGAGGACGCGCAAGGCGCCGAGGAGGCCGAGGAGGAGGACGAGACGCACCTGGCCGAAATTTCCCCCGACGAGGCGGGCGGAAAGGCCGAGCTCGGAGGCGCGGTGGGCTGAGCGAGCCGGCCGGCTGAGCGAGCCGCCGGCGGAACGAACGGCAGGCTCGCGGGCTCGCCCGGCCTCTGTCGTCATATCGGCTTCCCCGACGTTCCGGCCGTTGATTTCTCCCTATCAGGGATACCCCCGCAGCAGGACCGCCATGAGCGCCCGCGCGCCTCAAGGCTCGCCTCCGAGGCCGGTCGTGTCGGGGCCACCTTCGCCATGGACAGACGAGAAGAGTGGCGCTAATTTCGGAAAACTTAATTGCGAATGATTATCATTCTTAATTAAACCCTTCTAAGCCCCAAAAGGAGGCCGAAGGAACGGATAAGCAGAGCGTCGCCCGGTCTATGGGCCGGACCCGCCGGAAGAGCGGTCATCGGATGAAACCCACGATAGGAGCATTCTTCTTAGGTCTTCTTGCCCTCGGCTTTGGCGCCGAGGCGTTCGCGGCGGAGGAGGTGAATGTCTATTCCGCGCGCAAGGAAGAGCTCATCAAGCCGATGTTCGACAAATTCACGGCCAAGACCGGGATCGCCGTGAACTTCGTGACCGATGAGGCGGATAAGCTCATCGCGCGCCTGAAGAGCGAGGGGGCGAACAGCCCGGCGGACGTGTTTCTCACGGTCGATATCGGGCGTATCGCGCGGGCCCGGGAGGCGGGATTGCTCCAGCCGATCCGCTCGGAGCTGCTTGAAGCGAACATACCGGCGAGCCTGCGCGACGCCCAGGGCTATTGGTTCGGGCTTTCGAAACGGGCCCGCGTCATCTTCTATGCGTTCGATCGCGTGAGCCCGGAGGCGCTTTCCAGCTATGAGGGTCTGGCCGACGAAAAGTGGCGCGGGCGTATCTGCATCCGCTCGTCGAACAATGTCTACAACCAGTCTCTCGTGGCCTCGTTGATCGCGGTTCATGGCATCGAGGCGACCGAGGCGTGGGCGAGCGCCTTGGTGGGCAACTTTGCGCGCGATCCGGCGGGCGGCGACACCGATCAACTGCGTGCGGTGGCGGCGGGCGAATGCGATATCGCGCTCGCCAACACCTATTACTATGGCCGCCTGATGGCTTCCGATGATCCCGACGACCGCGAGGTCGTCGAGCGCGTGGGCGTGTTCTTTCCCAATCAGGAAGACCGTGGCGTCCATGTCAATGTGAGCGGCGGCGGGGTCACGGCGGCCGCGCCGCATCGTGACAACGCGGTCCGGCTGCTCGAGTTCCTCTCGAGCGACGCGGTGCAAGCGATGTACGCCGAGGTCAATCACGAGTTTCCCGTGAAGCCGGGCATCGCCCTTTCGCCCATCGTCGCGGCGTGGCAGGGGTTCCGCGAGGATGACCGTAACCTCGGGGTTCTCGGGGAGCTCAACGCCGAGGCCGTGCGGCTTATGGACCGGGCGGGCTGGCAGTAAGTGCCGGCGCCCGGTGGGGCCGGACCCTCTGATGATCCAAGGCTCCGCCGGGAAGTCGACGCGCCGCGCTGGAGGTTAGACGAGCCGTGTCCCACATCGATCTGAGCTTTCCAGGGCGCCCGGCGTCGTTCACTCGGCGCCGCGGGTTCAGCGGATGGAGCGTGATCGCCGTCATCGCCGCGCTCGTCATCGCCGTCCCGGTGCTCGTGGTGTTTGCTCACGTCTTCGTTCCCTCCGGCGAGGTGTGGCGCCATCTCGCCTCGACGGTGCTCGGACGTTATCTGACGAACAGCTTTTGGCTCATTCTCGGCGTGGGCGCGGGCACCTTCGCCATCGGGGTGGGCACCGCCTGGCTCGTTACCATGTGCCGGTTCCCCGGGCGGCGCATCTTCGAGATCGCGCTCATTCTTCCGCTCGCGGTGCCGACCTACGCGATCGCCTTCGCCTATGCCGGGCTCTTCGAGTTCGCGGGCCCGGTCCAGACGGCGCTGCGCGAAGCCTTCGGCTGGTCGCGCATGGACTATTGGTTTCCTGAGATCCGCTCCCTCGGGGGCGCGATCTTCGTGATGACCCTCGTGCTCTACCCCTACGTCTATCTGCTCGCGCGCGCGGCGTTTCTCGAGCAGTCCGTCTGCGTGCTCGAAGTGGCGCGAACCCTTGGCCGTTCGCCGTGGCAATGCTTTACCGGGATCGCCCTGCCGCTGGCCCGGCCGGCGATCGCCACCGGTCTCGCGCTTGCCCTCATGGAGACCCTGGCCGATTTCGGCACGGTCGCCTATTTCGGGGTCGACACCTTTACCACCGGGATCTACCGCACTTGGTTCGGATTGGGTAATCCGCCGGCCGCGGCCCAGCTCGCGGCGCTCCTGCTGGGGTTCGTGTTCGTGCTGATTGCGCTCGAACGGTTGTCGCGGGGGCGCGCGCGATTTCATCACACGAGCGGCCGCTACCGGCCGTTGCCGCGCTTCGAGCTCGCCGGCACGCGCGCCGGGCTTGCCCTGCTCGCCTGCCTCACGCCGCTCGCGCTCGGCTTCTTCCTGCCGGGAGGCCAGCTCCTCGTCTGGTCGGTCGAGACGGCGGATCGAATGATCGACATGCGTTTCCTGGGGCTCGCCGCGAACAGCCTGATGCTCGCGGCAATCACGGCGGCGCTCGCGGTCATGATCGGCGTGCTCATCGCCTACGCGAAGCGCTTGAGACCCACCTGGACCATCAAAATCTCCGCACGCGTCGTGGCGCTTGGCTACGCCGTGCCCGGCTCGGTCATCGCGGTGGGCGTGCTCGTGCCGCTCGCCTGGCTGGACAATGTGATCGACGGCTTCATGCGCGCCCAGTTCGATCTGTCCACCGGGCTGATCATGAGCGGTACCATCGCCGCGCTCGTGTTCGCGTATCTCGTGCGGTTCTTGGCGATTTCCTTGAACACGGTGGAAGCCAGCCTCGCCAAGGTCACGCCCTCGATGGATGATGCCGCCCGTACCCTTGGGTGTGGCCCGGGCAAGGCGTTCCGCCGCGTGCATGCGCCGATCATCTGCGGAAGCCTGCTCACGGCCTCTCTCCTGGTCATCGTCGACGTCTTGAAGGAGCTGCCAGCCACCTTGATTCTCCGCCCCTTCAACTTCAACACCCTCGCGGTCAGAGCCTATGAGCTTGCCGCGGACGAGCGCCTGACCGATTCCGCGAGTTCGGCCCTGGCGATCGTCGTCGCCGGCATCCTGCCCGTGGCGCTCTTGAGCCGCGCGGTCGCCGCTTCGCGTCCCGGCGGCGTTCGGACATAATCACTGGTGTCATGACCGCGCTCGCCCTCACGCAGATAAGCCACGCCTTCGGCGGAACGCAAGTGCTGCACGACGTCACGCTCGAGCTTTCCGCGGGCGAGGTGGTGTGTCTGTTGGGGCCCTCGGGCTGCGGTAAGACGACGACGCTTCGCGTTGCCGCCGGACTCGAGCCGGTGCAGACCGGCACGGTCTCCATCGACGACCAACAGGTCGCGGGCGGCGGCATGGCCGAGCTCGCGCCCGAGGAGCGCCGGGTCGGCCTCGTCTTCCAAGATTACGCGCTTTTTCCCCACCTCACGGTGCTCGGCAACGTCGCCTTCGGCTTGCGCCGGCTGCCCTTGACCGAACGGCACCGGCGTGCCCGGGCGGTTCTCGAGCAGGTCGGTATGTCCCATACCGCCGAGAGCTATCCCCACATGCTGTCCGGCGGCGAGCGAGACGCGTTGCTGCTCGCTCGCCCGCGCGCTCGCGCCGGAGCCCGCGGTCATGCTTCTCGACGAGCCCTTCTCCAATTTGGACGTTGTCTTGAGGGCCGAGATCCGCGACGAGACCCTTCGCCTCTTGAAGGCGACGGGCACGGCCACGCTGCTCGTCACCCATGACGCGGAGGAGGCGATGTTCATGGCCGATCGCATCGCGCTCATGCGTTTGGGGCGGATCATTCAGGAGGGTCCGCCGGCTGAGCTTTACACCCATCCCAAGGACGCCTTCATCGCGCGTCTCTTCGGCGAGCTCAATCGCATGACCGGGGTGGTGCATGAAGGCGCGGTGACGACCCCGCTCGGTTCGTTTCCGACCGGCGCGATGGGCGAGGACGAGCCGGTCGAGGTGCTGCTCCGGCACGAGGCGATCCAGCTCGCCGACGGGCCGGACGGGATATCGGGGCGCTCGGTGAACGCCTCGGTCGTCGGGGTCCATCTGCTCGGCCCGAGCAGCCTCGTCGACCTTCGGCTGGAGAGTTCGAACCAGGTGCTGCGCGCCCGGGTCCCCCGCCGGGCCGCGCCGCCGGTCGGGGCGCGCGTGCGGGTTGGGGTCGATCCCGCAGACAGCTTGATC
>JAPUJA010000265.1 GCA_027296525.1 Pseudomonadota bacterium
GCTTCGTGGCCTTCGCCCGTGAGCTCGAAGGGCTGGGGAACCGGGAGACGGGCCTGAAGGCGCGCATCCACGCCTATGTCCACCATTTCTGCCGGGCCTTCGATGAAGACTGGGTGCTCTTCAGCTATCTCCTGCTGTCCCAGCATGGCCAGCTCAAGAGGGTGACGCCCGACATGCCTCACCCCGTAAATGTCGTTCGTGACAGCATTGCGGAGGCGATGGAGGGGGACGAGATCCCGCGCCGCGATCCCGAGCTCGCCACCGCCATGGTGCTCGGCCTCGTGTTGCAGACCGCCCTTAGCAGCGTCTATGGGCGCATCGATCGGCCCATGGGCGCGCTTGCCGAGGAGCTTTCCGGCGCTTGCTGGCGCGTGCTCGAGCGGTGATTTTTTTTGACAAGGATGTATGTGAATGTTTACTTACTTGCCCTCTCCATCGGTTTCCAGGGGGCTCCCGGAGCGCCGCCATCGTCCGATCGGGCGGCGTGAGCGCACCCCGAAGGCCCGCGAGCGGTGGTTGCGATGACCGGGCAGGAGAACTCACCGATCGGCGCGAGCTCCTACCGGGCGGTTCTTGGGCGCGAGGGGTTTTGGCCCTTTCTGCTCACCCAATTCCTCGGGGCCTTCAACGACAATGTCTACAAGATCATCTTGCTCTTTATCGCGGCCGATCTCGGCATCGGGGTGGGCGCGGGCGGGGGCTATCTCTCTCTGGTGGGGGCGGTCTTCGTCCTGCCCTACATTCTCTTCTCGGGTTACGCCGGCCACCTTGCCGATGCCTTCGACAAACGGCGCGTCCTGATCGTCACCAAGAGCCTCGAGGTCGTCGCCATGATCGGCGCGGCCGGCGCTTTCCTCATGGGGCACATCGAAGCGATGTTGGTGGTGCTCTTCGTCATGGGGCTTCAATCGGCTTTGTTCAGCCCGGCCAAATACGGGATTCTGCCGGAACTCTTCCCGGAACGTGACTTAACGCGCGCCAACGGGCTGGTCGAGACGAGCACCTTCGTCGCCATCATCCTTGGCACCTCGGCCGGCAGCGTCATGTTCGGGTTCTGGAACGGCGCGCTCCATTGGATTGCGCTCGTTCTGATCGCGTTCGCGCTGGCGGGCTGGATCGCGAGCTTCCGCATCGCCCATGTTCCCGCGCCGTCCTCTCGCAAGCGCTTTCGCCTCTCTCCCTGGGCCGAGATCGCAACCGGCCTCACGCGCCTTTACCGCGACCAGAGCCTTTGGTTCACGGTCCTCGGCATCACCGGTTTCTGGTTTCTCGGGGCGCTCGTGCAGATGGACATCATTCTCTACGGAAAGGAATTGATGGGGCTCGACAATCTCGAGATCGGGCTGTTCGGCGCCTACTTCGCGATCGGCATCGGGATCGGCAGCCTTGCCGCGGGCCGGCTCTCGGGCGAGCGCGTCGAGCTCGGGCTCGTTCCCTGGGGCGCGCTCGGGATCGCCGGGGGACTCTTTCTGCTCTACGGCGCCGCTCCGTCTTACGCGCAAGCCGCGGCCGCCCTCGGGCTCATGGGGTTTGCCGGCGGGCTCTACATCGTTCCGCTCAACGCCTTCCTTCAATTGCGTGCCGGGGACGACGAGAAGGGGCGCCTGATCGCCACCAACAATTTCCTCAACATGGCGGGCATCCTGCTCGCTTCCGGCGTGCTGTGGGGCCTCCATGACGGCCTCGGGTTTGGGCCCGATGAGATCGTTCTCGCCTTCGGCCTGCTCATCCTCGTGGCCATCGCCGCGGCGCTTCTCGCCGGGCCTCGCCTCTTTATCCGCGCGGCGCTTCTCGCCGTGACGCACAGCGTCTATCGGCTTCGCACCCTTGGCGCGGCTCACATACCCCTCGACGGACCGGCGCTCCTCGTCTGCAATCACCTGACGTTCGTCGACGGCCTGTTCGTGAGCGCCGCGCTCGGGCGTCCCGTCCGCTTCATCGTCGACCGGCGTTACTACGATCTGCCGGTGCTCAACGCGCTTTTCCGCCGGCTGGGAGCGATCCCGATCGCGGGCGGGAGTCCGAAACAGATCGTGCGGGCGCTCGTCCGGGCGCGCGACGAGCTCCGCCGGGGCGAGGTCGTCTGCATCTTCGCCGAGGGGGGGATCAGCCGCACCGGCAACATGCTTCCGTTCAAGCGCGGGCTTGAGCGGATCACGCGCGGCCTCGAGGTTCCGATCGTTCCCGTTCATCTCGATCGTCTCTGGGGCAGCATCTTCAGCTTCAAGGGCGGGCGCTTCTTCTGGAAATGGCCGGAACGTCTGCCCTATCCGGTGACGATCTCATTCGGTCCCGCTATCACCCATCGCGCGACGGCGTGGGAGGTGCGTCAGGCGATTCTCGAACTCGGTGTCGAGGCGGCGAGGCAGCGGGGCGGGCCGAATGAGACCCTCGCGCTCCGTTTTGTCCGGACGGCGAAAAGGCGGTGGCTCGGCTTCGCCATGGCGGACTCGAGCGGGACCCGGCTCGGTTATGGCAAAACCCTGATCGCGAGCCTCGTACTGGCGCGCCGTCTCGCCAGGCATTCGGCGGGGTCTCCCATGGTCGGGATCCTCTTGCCCGCTTCGACGGCCGGCGCGCTCAGCAATATCGCCCTAACCCTTGCCGGTGCCGTGCCCGTCAACCTCAACTTCAGCGCCGGGCCCGAGGCGGTCGGCGCGGCGGTGAAGCGCTGCGGCATCCGAACGGTCATCACCTCCCGGCGCTTCCTCGACCGAGCCGACCGGCCACCGGTCGATGACGTGCTGCTGATCGAAGACCTGTTGGCCGGGACGACGCTGTTCAAGCGCGTCCTCACGGCCGTCGGCGCGTTCGTCCTGCCCGCTCGTTGGCTGTGCGCTCTGTGCGGCGCCGGCCGGGGCGGAGCGGATCGGCCCGCAACGGTCCTCTTCTCGAGCGGCAGCACCGGAGCACCCAAGGGGATCATGCTCTCCCACCGGAACATTCTTGCCAATGTCGAGGCCATCGGTCAGGTCTTCGACGTGACGAAACGCGACAGGATCATGGGCGCTCTGCCCTTTTTCCACGCCTTCGGGCTGACGGGCACGATCTGGCTTCCGATGGTCTTGGGCGCCGGCGTGGTCTATCACGCGAACCCACTCGATGGGCGGCGCATCGGTCGTTTGACCGAATCGCACGGGGCGACGGTATTGTTGAGCACGCCGACTTTTCTCAAGGCCTATCTCAGGCTCTGCTCCAAGCGGAACTTTGCGACCCTGCGCTACGTCATCACCGGGGCCGAGAGGCTGGGCGAGGGTCTCGCCGATGCCTTCGCCGACAAGTTCGGCCGGGCCCCGTTCGAAGGCTATGGGGCGAGCGAGCTTGGACCGGTGGTGGCCGTGAACTTTGGAAGCTCGCCCGCCGAAGGGGTGAGCGGCCCGGCCGGGAGCGTCGGTCACCCCCTGCCTGGCGTGGCGGTCAAATTGATCGATCCCGATACCGGGTCGGCTTGTGGTCCGGGCGAGACGGGCCTGCTGCTCGTGAAGAGCCCGTCCTGCATGTTGGGTTATCTGGAGGATCCGGAAGCGACGGCCGCGGCCTTCCGTGACGGGTGGTATGTGAGCGGTGATATCGCGCATCTGGATCGTTCGGGCTTCCTCTACATCGTCGATCGCCTCGCGCGCTTCAGCAAGGTCGGTGGCGAGATGATCCCCCATGTTAAGGTCGAGCAGGCGATCAACCGCGTGCTCGGCGAGGACGCGTCGGTGGTCACCTCGGTGCCGGACGAGGAACGGGGCGAACGGCTCGTGGCGCTCTATTCCCGGATGGACCTTTCGCCGGAGGCGTTACGGCAGGCGCTCGTGAGCAGCGAACTCCCGCGGCTGTGGTTACCGAAGGTCGAGAACCTCCATCCGATCCGCGATCTTCCGTTGCTCGCCATGGGCAAGGCGGATCTTCGCAAGGCGCGCGAGATGGCGCTCGAGCTGGTGCATGCCGGTTCGCGCCGGCCGTCTGTGGCGTGATGGAGCGTCCATTTGGATGCAAAGGGGAAGAGCCATGAGCGCGTCACGCGGCGCGGGCCGGCCGCCGCCCCTCGACCGCCTGATCCTTAAAGGGCCGCTTGGCCGCTTGATCCTACGCCCCTGGTTCGACCGGCTGGCCCTCTGGCTCATCGTTCGCTGGTATCTGCCGTTGTCGCGGGGCTGGGCGGGCACCCGGGCGATTGCCGCCTCCGGCGGCGGCGCGTTCGAGGACGGCGCGCCGCTGCCGTTCCGCCGGCGGGCAGGATGGGCGGTCCGCCTGGTCGAGCGGCGCGGGCGCGCCTACGAGCTTGCGGCCGAGGCCTGGGAGAAGGCCTTCTTCGGTGCGCGCCCTCCGGCCGAGGTCGAGCTTCGCGCCGCTGAAATCGCCCGAGAGAGGGCGGCCAGTCGGTTCATGGCGGCGCGCATCGCCTTCGCGTCCCTCAGGCACCGCCTTCCTCCCGTCAAATGGGCGATCGCCGGGCCGGGCGAGGTGGCGCGCGCCCACGGCGCTCGCCTTCACGACGAACGGGCGGCCTGGGCCCTTCCCACGATCTTGCCTCCGGTCGGGCTTTCCCACGGTGTTCGCGGCTGCTACGGCGTCGAGCGTTGGCTCCGCTTCGTTTCGCCGAAGCTCGGCGACACCGTTTGGGCGCGGGTCTATGAGCCCGAGCATCCCGGCGCCAAGCCACCCACCGTCATCTTCCTGCACGGCATCGCCATGGAGACCGAGATGTGGCGTGCCCGCGCCGATCCCGTGAATGCCTTGACGCGGCGGGGCATTCGCGTCGTGCGTCCCGAAGGGCCTTGGCATGGAAGGCGCTGCCCGGCGGGCTGGTACGGCGGCGAATGGCTCGTGGCGCGCGGGCCTCTCGGGCTGATCGATCTGTTCGATGCTTGGGTTGCGGAGCTCGCGCTGATCGTCGCCTGGGCGCGCGAGACGGCGCTGGGGCCCGTCGCCGTCGGCGGCGTGAGCCTGGGCGCGCTTGCCAGTCAACTGGCGGCGACGGCCGCGCGCCATTGGCCCGAGGAATGCCGCCCCGACGCGCTCCTGCTCGTCGCGACCAGCGGCGCCGTGCTGGAAATCACCTATGACGGCGCGCTGGCACGGGCCTTGGGCCTGGCTCCAGAGCTCGAGAGGGCCGGCTGGTCCCGGGAGGCCCTCGAGCGTTGGCGCCCGCTCTTGGAGCCCCAGGGGGCGCCCGCCGTCGCGGCGGAGAAGATCGTCATGCTCCTCGGCCGGTGCGATGAGGTGACGCCTTATTCCGGCGGCCAGGCACTCGCCCGACGATGGGCGCTGCCGCCATCGAACGTTTTTGTACGGGAGCGGGGTCACTTCTCGGTCTCCCTCGGCCTGCTCGACGACCCAGCGCCCCTCGACCGCCTGGCCGGGATTCTCTTGGCGGGCGAGGGGCGCTGGGTCGTCGAGCAGGCCGAGGGAGACCGAGAAGTGACCCCGCTCCCGTACAAAAACGTTCGATGGCGGCAGCGCCCATCGTCGGGCGAG
>JAPUJA010000266.1 GCA_027296525.1 Pseudomonadota bacterium
CTGCGCGAGGCGCTCGCGCCGGACGCCCGGCTGATCACCGTGCTCGACGGCCATCCAGCGAGCCTATCCTGGCTCGGCTCGGTGCGGGGCCAGCGGGTTCATGCCTTGGGCGTCGACCGGTTCGGGCAATCCGGTGACATCCCAGACCTTTACCGTGTCTACGGCATCGACACCGAGGCCATTCTCGAGGCCGTCGCCGAGGCGTGTCTCGCGCGCCTCGCCCCCGGGGTGTGAACATCGCTCGAGGCGGTGAGTGCCCGACGGGCGAACGCGGCGAGGGCGAAAACCCCTGAATTTTCATCAATCTGAAATTATATGCTATATGCTTCGCTCCGCGCCGGCGGGGGGTTGCATCCCGGGGGTTGCATCCCGGGGGTTGCACCCGGGGGGTGCACCGCCCGGGCGGTGTTGCGTTGACGGCGAGCGGGCGTGGCGGAATTGGTAGACGCGCCAGATTTAGGTTCTGGTGACTTAAGGTCGTGGGGGTTCGAGTCCCTTCGCCCGCACCAACCTCTTTTGGAGCCCACCGGCCGCGATCCCCTAGATCGGCATCCGAGGCGGCCCGGCGCGGCCCCGGCGAACAGAGACTGAGCCTTCCATGGAAGTAACCGAGACTCAAACCGAGGGTCTGAAGCGCGAATACAAGGTTGTCGTGCCAGCCGCCGAGATCGAAAGCGAGTTGAAAGATCGCTTGCTCGAGCTCGCCCGCACGGTCGAGCTCAAGGGCTTCCGGAAAGGCCATGTGCCGCCGGCCTTGGTGCGCAAGCGGTTCGGTCCCTCGGTCATGGGCGAGGTGCTCGAGCGGGCGGTTTCGAGGAGCTCGCGCGAGATCATGGTGGACAAGGATGTCCGCCCGGCTCTGCAGCCCAAGATCGAGGTCATCCAGTTCGGCGAGGGCACGGACCTCGAATACACCATGGCGCTTGAGATCCTGCCGGAGATCGATCCGGGCGATTTGAGTGGGCTCGAGCTCGTGCGGCAGAAGGTCGAGGTCGACGACGGCGAGGTCCAGACGGCCCTCGAGCGCTTGGCCGAGGAGGAGAAGCGGTTGGCGCCGCTCGGCGCCGAGCGCGCCTCGCGGACCGGCGACCTCGTGGTGATCGACTATGTCGGTTCGGTGGACGGCGAGGCCATCGAGGGTGGCAAGGCCGAAGGCTTCCATCTTGAGCTTGGCTCGGGCAGCTTGATCGCCGGCTTCGAGGACCAGCTGACTGGCGCCAAGGCCGGGGAACACCGGCGGGTCGAGGCGACCTTCCCCGAGAATTACCCCGCCGAGAAGCTCGCCGGTAAGGGCGTCGTCTTCGAGGTTGATGTCAAGGAGGTGCAGGAGCTTCAGAAGGTCGAATTGGACGAGGAGTTCGCGAACCGCCGTGGGGTCGAGACTCTCGACGCCCTGCGCGACGCGCTTCGCCGGCAGCTCGAATCGGAATATGCCTCGCTCGCGCGCAGCCGGGTCAAACGCGAGCTTTTTGACATTCTGGACGAGCGTCACGACTTCGAACTTCCCGAGGCCATGGTGGCGCGCGAGTTCGACGCGATATGGTCGCAGCTCAAGGACGAAATTGACAAGACGGAGGCGGGCTTCGAGGATTTCGGCGGCTCGGAGGATGAGCTGCGCGACGAGTACCGGGGGATCGCCGAGCGCCGCGTGCGCTTGGGGCTGCTGCTCTCCGAGATCGGCCGGCGGCACGGCATCGCGGTCGAGCAGAACGAACTGACGAAGGCCGGGGTCAGCCAGGCGATGCGTCAGCTCCCCGGCCAGGAAAAGCAGGTGCTCGATTATTACCGCGAACATCCAGAGGCGCTCGAGGCCTTTCGGCCACAGATCCTCGAAGAGAAAGTGGTCGATTTCGTTTTGGAGGTGGCCAAGGTCACCGATCAGCCGATCAGCGTCAGCGAATTCGCCAAGATGATGGACGAGGAACAAGAGGCCGGTGCGAAGACGGCGAGAAAAGCCAAGACGAGCGCGAAAGTGAAAGGCGGCGGATCGAGGGCGAAAAGCAAGAGCGCCAAGAAGACAAAGGCGGCGTCCGCGAAGGCGAAGAAGGGAGACAGCGGGTGAGAACAGTTATGTTCTGGCTATGAAGGTGTGAGACCAATGAAAGACGTACAGCTGAGTTCCGCGTCCGCTTTGATTCCAATGGTCGTCGAGCAGACCAACCGGGGCGAGCGGGCTTATGACATTTACTCGCGACTGCTCGAGGAGCGGATCATCTTTCTCACGGGCGGCATCTCGGACGAGGTGGCGAGCGTGATCACAGCCCAGCTTCTCTTTCTCGAGTCGGAGAATCCGACGAAGGATATATCGTTCTACATCAACTCGCCGGGCGGCGTGGTCAGCGCGGGTCTCGCAATTTACGATACCATGCAGTACATCCGCCCGCCGGTATCGACGCTCTGCATCGGCCAGGCGGCGTCGATGGCCTCGCTTCTGCTTTGCGGCGGGGCGAAGGGTTTTCGTTTCGCGCTGCCGAATGCGCGCGTCATGATGCATCAGCCGATCGGTGGCTTCCAGGGGCAGGCGACGGACATCGAGATTCACGCGCGGGAGATCCTGTCGATCAAGGCCCGTCTTAACGAAATTTACGCCGGACACACCGGTCAGCCGATCTCGGTCATCGAGACAAATGTAGAACGCGATACCTTTCTGACGGCCGAGGGGGCCAAGGAATTTGGGTTAATCGACGATGTCGTCGAGAGCCGGCCGAACGCGGGAGCGGCGGAAGAGGCGGGTGGCAGCGGCGATTAACCAGTTTTTTAGAACATTAAACCTCTGTTGAGACGGTGTTGCTAACCTTGCCATGAGGGGTGAATGCGGAGAAATATCTAGACTTCGATTCCAAGGAATGGTTACTTTTGCGAGATTTTGAGAATTTGCTCTTGTTTCGTGTGCGGTGAAATTTGTATTCTCTACTGTTGCAGACCTAGCAACGGGATGATCGTTGTATGAACAAACCAACCGGCGGCGACTCAAAAAACACGCTCTACTGCTCTTTCTGCGGCAAGAGCCAGCATGAAGTTCGCAAGCTCATCGCGGGCCCCACCGTCTTTATTTGCGATGAGTGTGTCGAGCTCTGCATGGACATCATCCGGGAGGAGCACAAGAGCGCCCGGGTCAAGAGCCGCGACGGGGTGCCGACGCCGGGAGAGATCCAGCGGGTCCTGGATGATTACGTGATCGGTCAGCTCCATGCGAAGAAGGTTCTTTCCGTCGCGGTGCACAATCACTACAAACGGCTCGCCAGCGATGGCAAGGGCGACGATGTCGAGCTCGCCAAGTCGAACATCCTTTTGATCGGCCCGACGGGTTGCGGCAAGACGCTGCTGGCACAGACGCTCGCCCGCATCCTCGACGTGCCCTTCACCATGGCCGATGCGACCACGCTGACCGAGGCGGGCTATGTCGGTGAGGACGTCGAGAACATCATTTTGAAGCTGCTTCAGTCCGCCGATTACAACGTCGAGCGGGCGCAGCGTGGCATCGTCTATTTGGACGAAGTCGACAAGATTGCACGCAAGTCGGACAACCCGTCGATCACGCGCGACGTTTCCGGTGAGGGCGTGCAGCAGGCCTTGCTCAAGATCATGGAAGGAACGGTCGCCTCCGTTCCGCCGCAGGGCGGGCGCAAGCATCCGCAGCAGGAGTTTCTACAGGTCGATACCACGAACATCTTGTTCGTCTGTGGCGGCGCTTTCTCCGGTCTGGAGAAGCTGATTTCGGCACGCGGCCGGGGCACGTCGATGGGCTTCGGCGCCGACGTCCGTGCGCCTGAGGAACGCAAGACCGGCGAGGTCCTCCAGGAAGTCGAGCCCGAGGATCTTCTCAAATTCGGTCTGATTCCGGAGTTCGTCGGCCGCCTGCCGGTGGTCGCGACTCTCGAGGATCTGGATGAGGGCGCGCTCATCGAAATCCTCACCAAGCCCAAGAACGCTCTCGTCAAGCAGTATCAGAAGCTGTTCGAGATGGAGGATGTGCGGCTCTCC
>JAPUJA010000267.1 GCA_027296525.1 Pseudomonadota bacterium
CTCCTTCGCGTCGAACGGCTCAAGACCTATTTCCGTCTGCGCTCCGGCGTGCTCAAGGCGGTCGACGACATCTCGTTCGCGCTCGAGCCCGGCAAGGTGCTCGGCATCGTGGGCGAATCGGGCTCGGGCAAGAGTGTCACCGCGCTCTCCCTCATGCGCCTCATCGATCCGCCGGGCCGAATCGAAGGCGGCAAGATTTTCTATCGGGACCAGAACCTGCTCGAGCTGCCCGAGGCCGAGATGGAGCGCAAGATCCGCGGCAACCGGATCGGCATGATCTTCCAAGACCCCATGACCTCGCTCAACCCGAGCTTCACGATCGGCGATCAGATCGCCGAAGGCATCATCGCGCACCAACAGGTCACGAAAGAGCAGGCGCGCGCCCGGACCATCGAGTTGCTGAACGTCGTCGGCATTCCGAATGCCGAGGAACGTTTCCGTGACTATCCCCACAGCCTGTCGGGCGGCATGCGCCAACGGGTTCTGATCGCCGCGGCGATCGTCTGCGAACCCGATCTCCTGATCGCCGATGAACCGACCACCGCGCTCGACGTCACGATCCAGGCGCAGATCCTGAAGCTCCTGAGCGATCTGCAGCAGCGCCTCAACAGCGCGATGATCCTGATCACCCACGATCTGGGCGTGATCGCCGCGATGGCCGATGACGTGATGGTGATGTATGCCGGCCGCGCCGTGGAATACGCCGACGTCAAGACGATTTTCCAGGACCCGCAACACCCCTACACGATCGGGCTTCTCGACTCGGTCATCCGGCTGGACGATCCGATCGACGTGGAACTCCGTTCGATACGCGGCAACCCGCCGGTGCCCATCGGCTTGCCCTCCGGCTGCAGCTTCCAGCCGCGCTGCGCGCGGGCGATCGAGCGCTGCGTGCTCGAGTATCCGGCGCTCCGCTCGGGCGGACCCAACCATCGTGTCGCTTGCCATTTGGTGGGCGAAGGCGAAACGCAAACGCCATGACCGACGCCCTGCTCACCGTCAAGCAACTGCGTAAGCATTTCAGCCTGCCGGCACGGCAGCTGTTCGTAAAGCCACGGATGCTCAAGGCGGTCGACGGCATCGACTTCGAGATCGCCAAGGGCGAGACCTTGGGGCTCGTCGGCGAGAGCGGCTGCGGCAAGACGACCACGGCGCGGCTCGTCTTGAGGCTTATCGAACCGACCAGCGGCGAGGTTTGGCTCGACGGAACCGACGTGCTCCGAACATCGAGATCCGAGCTCGAGGGCTTGCGCCGCGAGATGCAGCTCGTCTTCCAGGATCCGCTCTCCTCGCTCAACCCCCGCATGTCGATCGGCATCGCCATCGCCGAGGTCCTCCGCTTTCACGGCATCGGTCGGAAGGCCGAGCGCTTCGAGCGCGCGCGCGAGCTCTTGGACGTGGTGGGCCTCGACCGGAATTATTTCGACCGGCTGCCCCACGAGTTCAGCGGCGGGCAGTGTCAGCGGGTCGGCATCGCCCGCGCCCTCATCCTGCGTCCCAAGCTCGTGATTCTCGATGAGCCGGTCTCGGCGCTCGACGTCTCGGTCCGCGCGCAGATCCTTAACCTCCTGCTCAAACTTCAGGAGGAGTTCGACCTCACCTACCTCTTCATCTCCCACGATTTGAGCGTCGTGAAACGGATCTGCGACAAGACCGCCGTGCTTTACCTGGGCCAGATCGTCGAGCTCGCCGAGAGCGAGAGTCTCTACCGGGAACCTCTGCACCCCTACACCCAGGCATTGATCAAGGCGATCCCGAGCCCGGACCCCGAAGGCCGGCACGCCCGCGAGCTTGGCGGCATCGAAGGGGACGTGCCGAGCCCGATCGATCCTCCCAAGGGCTGCCGCTTTCACACGCGCTGCCCGCACCGGATGCCGGTCTGCACGGAGCGGGAGCCGACCTTGCGTGACCAGGGCTCGGGCCACCGCGTCGCCTGCTTCCTCCACGACCCGCCTTGAGCCGGGCGGCGGGTAAGCGCCGGGCCCGGGTCGCGGCTGGGAACCCCTTCAAAATATTGGGAAACAGCTTTGGCTGTCCGGGGTGAGGTGGGGGAAGGCCGGGCGGCGCCTCAGGCGGAGCGCCCGCCCGGAAGCCAGCTATCGCCCTCGCGCCAGCTGTGCTTGCGCTTGCATTGGGGACAGATCCGCTCGCCCGGCCACTCGCTCAAGAAGGTCTTGCGGCACATGAGGCATGTCCGCTTCTTGCCGTGCGTCTTCGTCGTCTTCGCCTGACTCGCCATCACAATCATCCACCAACCCCGCCGCTCTTCCGCCGACGCCGCCCAAAGAGACATGCACCCCCCGCCGCCGCCGACTCACCGGCCTTGCTTCGCGACGCGGCGGGTCTTGGGCCTTTGCACAATGGCCTTTGACACTTGGCCTCTACAAATGGCCTTTGACAAATAAGGGCTGCGCATGGCGCCGCCGGGGCGTTTTTGGCCGAGGGCCTTGCACCCCCCGGCACCTGCCGCTTCGGAGGCGGAAGCGTCCTTAATTGGTATCTATTATGGGGCTCGGAGCGGCCAAATTCAACGCTGCGCAAACATCTTGGCCCGCGGGACGAAGCCGGGTAAAGCTCAAGAGCCTTAAGGGACCCCGCCGATGATCGAACTCTCGTTCTTCAATCTCGCCGCCATCGTGCTGACGCTCGCGGCCGTCTTCGGCTACGTCAATCACCGCACGCTCCGCTTGCCAACCGCCATCGGCCTCGTCGTCATCGCGCTCCTCACCTCCTTCGCCGTGATCGCGATCGACGCCGGCTTGCCCGATCTCGGCCTCGAGGCGGCGCTCCGCGCGACCCTGGTCGAGATCGACTTCCACGAGGCGCTGATGAAGGGAATGCTGAGCTTCCTCCTGTTCGCGGGCGCCCTTCACGTCAACCTCGCCGACCTCCTGGAGCGCAAATGGGCGATCGGCCTGCTCGCGACCCTGGGGGTCCTGATCTCGACCTTCATGGTGGGCTATCTCATCTATCTCATCGCGGGCCTCGCCGGGCTTTCGATCCCCCTCCTCTATTGCCTCGTCTTCGGCGCGCTGATCGCGCCCACCGATCCGGTCGCCGTGCTCGGCATCCTGAAGACCGTCAAGGTGCCCGAGTCCTTGCGCGCGAAGATCGTGGGCGAAAGCCTGTTCAACGACGGGGTGGGGGTCGTGGTCTTCACCATCATGGCCACGATCGCCGCCGGGAGCGGCCCCCACGGCGAGATCACCGCGCTCGAGGTGGTCCGCCTGTTCGCCCAGGAAGCGCTCGGCGGCGCGGCGCTCGGCTTGGCCACGGGCTATCTCGCCTACCGGGCGATGAAGACGATCGACGAATACAATCTCGAGGTGCTGATCACGCTTTCCCTGGTCATGGCGAGCTACGCCATCGCTTTCGCGATCCATGTCTCGGGCCCGATCGCCGTGGTGGTCGCCGGGCTTTTGATCGGCAACCGGGGCCGGCTCTACGCGATGAGCGAGACGACCCGCGATCACCTGCAGAACTTTTGGTCGCTGCTCGACGAGATTCTGAACGCCGCGCTCTTCCTCATCATCGGCTTCGAGGTGATCCTCATCAGCTTCACGGGCCCGATCGTGCTTCTGATGGCGCTCGCGATCCCGATCACGCTCGCGGCGCGCTGGGTCAGCGTCGCAACCCCGCTGACGCTTCTGGGCCTCCGGCGGACCTTCACCAAGGGGGCCATACCGGTGCTCACCTGGGGCGGTCTTCGGGGCGGCATCTCGGTCGCGCTGGCGCTTTCACTGCCGGCCATTCCGGAGCGCGAGCCGATCCTGGCGGCGACCTACGGAGTCGTGATCTTCTCGATCATCGTGCAGGGCTTGACGGTCAAGCCGCTGGTGAAGAGAGTGGTGCGGTGAGGGCGGTAAAGCGTTTTCGGCCGAACCGGCGGCGCGTGACGTCGCCGGTGACGAACTGAGTCGGGGAGGTGAGTCTTTGTCGGCTTAAAGCGTGTTGAGTTGGCCGAACTGGACGTAATCGGACCAGGCCTGCTCGAGACGCCGGAGCGAGCGGAAGACGCTGTCATACTCCGCCTTCGTGCCGTCGCCGCCCATCAGGGTCGTCGCCTGCTTTGCCTGAAGCGACCGGATCTTGTCGGAGAGCGCTTGGCCCTTGTCCGAGAGCCGGACCCGCATCGAGCGGCGGTCGTGGGCCGAACGCTCCTGGATGAGATAGCCGTTCTCAACCAGCTTCTTGATGTTGTAGTTGACGCTCGAGCCCAAATAGTAGGCGCGCCGGACCAGATCGCCGACGCTCACCTCCTCGGTGAGGTCCGCAACCAGAAGCGCCTGAACGGCGTTGATGTCCTGGAGCTCGAGCCGCTCGAGCTCGATGCGCAGGACGTCGAGAAAGCGCCGATGCAACCGCTCGATGAGCTGGGTGAGTTCGGAATAGAGCGCATCGACGCTCTCGGTCGCGCCCACCGGCGTCTGGGCCGCTGAGCTCGGCGTCTCGGCATAGTCGCGCGCGGGCGCACCGGATGCAGGCGATGTTGCGCTCATAGCAAGGGCTCTCCTTCTGCTCTTGCATGAAGGATAGGCCCGTAATGATTAATGCAGGATTAACTCACCGGAGATCGCCGTTGACCCGCCGGGAGCGCGCCATACGCCGCTTGGTTAACGCGCCGTTAAGCTTGACGAATACCCCCGGGCGCCTTTCTTAAAGGCGCCCCTTGCTTAAAGGTGCCCCTTTCGAAGCGCGCCCCAACGGCCGAAAGGCGCCGGGCGGCTAG
>JAPUJA010000268.1 GCA_027296525.1 Pseudomonadota bacterium
TTCCGTCCATGCCCGGCAGCATGGCATCCAGCAGAATGAGATCGGGCTGGAAGGCGGGAACGAGCTCCAGTGCTTTGGCTCCTGAGCCATGGGATGGACAGGGGATGGCGAGGCGGCGGGCGGCTTCGCGGTTATAGGCACCCCGGTGACTGCAAATTGCCCTGCATTTTGCAGCTAGCCGATAGGCTCCGTGAAGCATACCGGCCCCGGATCGGGGCCTAAGATTATTAGCCCTCGGAGCGCCGGCGGCGGACCGCGGCGGCGCCCAGGGTCTCGGGCTTTCGGGCGCCGACCTCGGCGTAGGCCTCCTCGGGCACGAGGGCCGGGTCTTTATATATGTACCAGGTGCATTTCGGGGCCGGATCGCCCGAGCCCCAGACCGGAGGATCGATGACGCGCGCCGGGTAGCCCAGCCGCTTGATGGGGTTGATCTCGCTGATGAGGCAACAATGGACGCAATAGAGGCAAACGCCCTTCCGGTTCCAGGCCCAGTCATGTTCTTCGGTGGTCACGGCGTGGCCGAAAGGCGCCTCGATGCGCGCCGGCAATCCCTCGTCGGGATCGGCCCGCATGGTGCGCCCACCCGAACCGCAGGGATCGAAGGTAAAGGTCCAGCGCTCCGCCTCCTCGCGGATCTCGACCTCGCCCATGCGGCCCGGCCCGCTCAAATGGCCGCGCAGGGCGATCGCGGTGATGTGCATGAGGCGGTCCATGGTTTCGGGCCAGGGCGTCTTGTCGATGTCGTAATGCTCCTCGTAATAGTCGTACATCGCGCCCACGGCCTCGTCCCAGACGGGCACCACATGCTCCTCGCCGAGCCGGCGCGCGACGACCTCGATCAGCCCGCAGACCCAATCGCATTTGCGATCGTGGGTGGTGCGCCAGGTTACGCGGGCTTCCTCGAGCAGACGCAAGCCCCCTTCGACGTCGCCTTGCCGGCAGGCCTCGGCGAACGCCTCGATCCGCTGCTTGTAGGCCGCCCAGCCCGCCTCGGCGTCCAGAGGGCTGCCATCGGGGAGCGCGGTCAGCTCGCGCAGCCGTGCGATCTCCTCTTCCAGCGCCTCGACGCCGACGCCGTGGCGGCGAAGATAGTCGGGGATCAGCACCATCATGTCGCGGTAGATCTCGTGGCCCTCGACGGCCTCCTCGATCGTGAAGCGCGCAAGCTCTTCCGCGTCCGCGTGGCGGCCCTCCTTCAGCGCCTCGGCCGCGAGCCGATAGGTCGATCGCTGTTGATCGGGCCACGCGCCCCGGCGCACGCGCTGCTCGAGCACGTCATGCCAAACCAGCGGCTCTTCGGATTTCGGTGGCATCCGGCGTCGTTTCCCAGGCATAGGAGACGGTAAGCGCGCCCCGCGCCGACTGTCAATCGGCGCCACGGGCGAATGCGCCACGGGCGAATGCGCCACCGGCCGATTGTGCCTCGGGCGCCTATTGGTTAGAACGGCCCGCGGGCTCGAGCGCGCAATGCCGCGCGCCTCTTGTCACAGCGGGGAGGGCGACATGGAATTCAAGGGCAAGGCCGCGCTCGTCACCGGAGCGGGCGGCGGAATGGGCTTTCGGATCGCCCACGATCTGTTGACCGAGGGCGCCGACGTGACCATGGTCGACGTCAAGGCGGATCCGGACGACTGGCCCGGTGGCGGCGGGAGCGGGCGTTACGTTCAGGGCGATCTCACGGACGCGCCGTTTATCGAGCGGATGGTCGACGAGGCCTTCGAGGCCTATGGCCGTCTCGACTGTGTGGTCAACGTCGCGGGCCTTGCGCTCGTCGGTGTCGACACCTCGGTCCTCGAGATGGATCTCGCCATCTGGGAGAAGATCATGAAGATCAACCTCATGGCGCCGGTCCTGATCACCCGGCGGGCGGTTCCTCACATGCGGCGTTCGGGCGGTGGCGCGTTGGTTCACATCGCGAGCGTCGTGGGTTGCCGGAGCATGGACAACACGATGAAGGACGGGCCCATGGACGCTTATCAGGTCTCCAAGGCGGGGCTGATTTCGCTTTCCCGCTCGCTCGCGATCACGCTGGGCGGCGACAAGATCCGCTCGAACACCATATGCCCGGGCGCGGTCCGCACCCCGATGACCGAGATCTACTACCAGCGGCCGGAGCGGGTGAGCGCCATGGAAGAACGCACCCCGCTGCATCGGATCGGAACGCCCGAAGACATCGCGAACGCCACCCTCTTTCTTCTCTCCGATAAGGCGACCTTCATCACCGGGACCGACATCGTGGTCGATGGCGGCCTGCTCGCGAAGCTCGAATAGCGCCCCGCTGGGCGACCACGCGCCCGACGCTTAGCCGCCCCGCGACGCTTAGGGCAGGCTCGTCCAGCCGCCATCAACAATGAGCTCGATGCCCGTAATGTAGGCGGCGAGATCAGACAAAAGGAACAGTGCGGCACTGGACATGTCCCTCGGCGCCGCGAGGCGGCCGAGCGGGATCTTCGCTTCATAATCGGCGCGCGAGATCTTGTTCAACGGATTGGCCTCGCGTTGCAGCATCATGGGCGTCAGCGTCGCGCCCGGCAGGATCGTGTTCGAACGGATGTTATCCTTCGCGAGCTGGATCGCAAGCGACTTCGAGAGGGCGACCATGCCCGCCTTCGATGCCTGATAGGCGTCCTGGGGCTGCGAATCGCCGCGCAGGCATTGGATGGACGAAAAATGCACCATGGCGCCGCCGCCGGTCTTGCGCATGAGGGGCACGGCGGCGCGCGCGGTATGGACCATCGAGGTCAGATTGATCGCCATCACCCGCTCCCAGTCGCCGAGCTCGATCTCGAGCAGCGATCGATCGCGGGGCACCATCAAGACGCCCGCCGCGTTGACCAGATAATCGAGCCGGCCGGCCGCCGCATGGCATTTCTCGAAGGCGGCCCCGACGGCCGCCTCATCCGTGAGATCGCCCTGGAGGTAGAGCGCCTCGCCCGCCAGGCTCGTGAAGTCCTCGGGCGGCGGTTTGAGATCGAAGAGCGTGACGTTCGCGCCATCCGCCAGCAAATCCTTCGCCACCTGCAGCCCGATGCCACCGCCCGCACCGGTCACGAAGGCACCTTTACCCGCGAAGTCCATCTTCATGCCGTCACCTCAAGCTTCACAAAAGGCGGCCCGGCCTTCAGCCCGGCTCGCCCTTCAGAAGGAGCCCCTCGCGCAAAATACTTTACCCGGCGCGACCCGATCGGCTAAAGTATCATAGGTCTATTGCCTAGACCTATCCACCAATAGCCGAGGGCCGGGCTCGATTGCTTGGGCTTGACGAGCGATTGGGAACAGGCCGCCACGAGCCGCTCATCCGCATGATCAAGGGGCGTCGCGCGGGAGAAGGGACGGTAAGGATCATGATCGAGAACAGAAACATCGACTTCGGGTTCGTCGCCACCGCCGTGGGCGAGAAAGGGATTACCGACGCCGAGGGCTACCGTGGGCTGATGGAAGACTGCGAGCATTGTGTGCCGCTCGGTTACAGCACGGTCTGGATGATCGAACATCATTTCAGCAATTATTTCCCGACGCCCAACCCGCTCGCCATGCTCTCACACATCACGGCGCGTTTCCCCGAGCTCGGCCTGGGAACCTGCGTGATCGTCTCACCCTGGCATGACGCCCTGCGTCTGACCGAGGACATCGCCCAGCTTGCGACCCTTACCGAGGCGCCGCTCCATCTCGGCATGGGAAGGGGGGTCGCGAAGTCCGAATACGATGCCTTCACGATCGAGATGGACGAGGCCCAGATCCGCTTCCGCGAGACCTGGGAAGTGATTCAGAAGGGCCTGAGCGGCGAGAAATTCACCTATGAGGGCGAGCATATCAAGGTCCCCAAGGAAGTTCTCGTTCGTCCCGTGCTCGAGGAAAGCAAGCGCCGCAACATTCATTTCTACGGTGCGATCGGAAGCCCGGGAACCGCGGAACGCATGGCCGATATGGGTCTTCCCCCGATGTGCACCACGATCGGCGACTATGATGCGCAGGCCCGGACGCTGCGCAGCTGGCGCGAGCGCGCCCGGCGGAACGGGTTCGACAGCGATTTCCGTTTTCCCATCATGGTCAACGCCATCGTCGCCGATAGCGACGAAGAGGCGGTGGAAGAGGCCAAGATCCATATGCCGCCCTTCATGCGGGCTCAGGTCGAGCATTACGAGTCCGACAAGGACAACTGGAAGTACCTCGAGACCTACAAGGCCTGGAGCAAGATCTTCAAGGGCCTAAAGGACCGCTGTAATCCCGAGAGCATCCCGGCCTGGTCCGAGTGGCAGTTCGTCGGCGCCGCCGATACGGTGGTCCGCAAGGTTCAGGGCTATATCGACGCGGGCTTCGATACCTTCCTCATCCACACCGCGACGCCCGGCGTACCGAACGAGGCGCGGCGGCGCTGGCTCACCCGTTTCTCCGAAGAGGTGATGCCGGCCTTCGCCAAGCCCACGACCGTCGGGCTCAAGCTCGCCTCCTGAGCATCGGTGCATCCGCTCAGGCCGTCCCGGACCCTGGGCCGCCGCCTTCAGTGGGCGGCGGATCCGTGAGGGGGACCGCCCTTGACCGGCGCCGAGCGATGCTGCTAACGAGCGCTCGCCCGCGATCCGCGCAACCGAACCCGAGGCGATCATGGAACTGCATCCCAAACTGAAAGAGCTTCTGGCGGCTCCCGCCGATCCGAACGCGACGCCGGTCGAACAGCAAAGCCCGGAAGAGGCCCGCGCCGAGTTCGAGCGCGACTTCGCCGCGGTCGATGGCGAAAAGCCGGATATTCACAGCACCGAGGAGATTCAGATACCGGGCCCCGGCGGCCCGCTGCGGCTCAGGATCTATGAGCCGGGCCCGCGCGAGGGCGGCTCGGGCCGCCCGGCTCTCGTCTATTGCCACGGGGGCGGCTACATCCGGGGCAGTGTCGAATCCCACGATTCGGCCTGCCGTCTTATCGCGAACAGCTCAGGCTGCGTCACCGCCTCGGTCGATTACCGTCTCTCGCCCGAAAGCAAGTTTCCCGACGCCATCGAGGACTGCTACGCGGCGACCAAATGGTTCGCCGAGAACGCCGCCGCCCATGGCGCAGACGGCTCCCGCCTGGCCGTCGGCGGGGACAGCGCGGGCGGCAACATGGCGGCCGCCGTCACGCTCATGGCGCGCGATCGCTCGGGCCCGAAGATCGCCTTCCAGCTGCTGATCTATCCCAACACCGACCTGGCGGCGGACAACGAGTCGATGCGACTCTTTTCCAAGGGCTATTGGCTCGACTCCATGCCCTTCTATATTCGGAGCTATCTCGGCTCGGATGCCGACAGGGCGAACGAACTCGCCTCGCCGCTCAGGGCATCCGACCTTTCGGGCCTGCCGCCGGCCTATGTCGTTACCGCCGGTTTCGATCCCTTGCGCGACGAGGGCAAGGCCTACGCCGAACGGCTCGCCCAGGGCGGCGGCGCGGTCGAGTCGGTCTGCTACGCGAACATGATCCACGGCTTCACCGCCCTGCGGGCTATCCTGCCGGAGGCCGACGAGGCGCTCAAAGCCTGCGGCGACGCGGTCCGCAGAAGTTTCGCCGGGGATTGACCCCCGTCTCAGCCCGCCTTGCGGCGCTTGGCGGTCTTGCCCGAAAGCTCGTAGAGAATCCGGCGCATCTCCTGGCTGCTGAGCTCGATATGCGCCGTCATCGCCGCCGCCGCGGCCTCCGGATCCTGCCGCTCGATCGCCGTATAGATCGCCTCGTGGTGGTCGTTCGCGGTCGCCTCCAGCCGAACGAAGACCTTTCCGAGAGGCAAGAAGAGAGCCGCCCGGATCTCTTCGACGGCCTTGACGAAATACGGATTGTCCGAGGCGCGCGCGAGCGCGATGTGGAAGCTCGAGTCGGCCGCCATGAAGCGCGTGACGTTGTCCTGATTGAGCAGATCTTCACGGGTGGCCGTCAGGGCGTTCAGGCGCTGCAGTAAAGCGTAAAGTTCCTTGAGATCCTCTTCGCTGCGACGCATGGCGGCCAAGCGCGCCGCGGCCGTTTCGTTCGCCATGCGGTAACTCAGGATGTTCTGGATCTCGTCCTCGCGTTTCAGCGCGAGCTCACGCAGGCGCTCGCTATCGAGTTCCTGCGCGCACACGATGACACCGCCGGTGGCGCCCCGGCGAATCTCGACGAGGCCCTCCGCCGAGAGCATTCGGATGGCCTCGCGCAACGTCGCGCGCGAGACATTGAGTTGGCGCGCCAACTCGCGCTCGGGCGGCAGCTTGTCGCCGGGCACGAAGCGGCTCAGTTGAATCGCCCGGCGGATGTGTTCCGCGACGAGCTCATAGGCGGCGCTGGCCGTGATCGGCCCGAACGCCTCGGTCATAGGCTTTTCCAGGGGTTCATCCGGACGATCCTTCCAGACGCCGCCATGCTGAAACGGCACAAGCGGACGCGCCGCCTCGACTGTCCCCGATCGGGCGCCGAACCGGCATGGCACAGGAGCCTCAATGGCACAATGGTTGAAGGATTGCACGTTTGGACGGGTTTTTCAAAGGGGCTCGCATGAGCGTTCTCCGCCCGGGGCCACAGACACCCGCCCCCCGAAAACCGAAATGACGCTGTAGATGCGCGTTGGAAGGTGGAGCCGCGCCGTCAGGAGCGGCGCTTGACAGTCGACCGGCCCCAAGATTAACCTACAAAGGTCTAACCTTTAATGGTTTAGCGCCATTGCCCGAACCCGCCGGCTGGGGTAAAGAACAATGCGGGCTGGGAGGTATTACGGGGTGGAGCTCCGAACGCCATCGTTCGCCTCGCTTCTCGATAGCGGGGCGGTAGATTTGCGATCCTCACACGAGCCGTCGCCTCGGCCGCGGAACGAGGCGAGGCGTGTGTTTGCCCGCGCGACTCGCGCGCCGTCGTGACATGCTCGAGGTAGCCTCGATCAGCAAGCATTTCGGCGGCGTCTATGCCGTGCGCGACGTGACTCTCGCCTGCGAGCGCGGTGAAATCCTCGGCCTGATCGGGCCCAACGGTGCGGGCAAGACCACCCTGATGAACCTGATCACGGGCGTCTCACCATCCGATTCGGGCACGGTGATGCTCGACGAGAAGAGTCTGAACGGGCTCTCCGCTCGACGCTGCGCCCACGCCGGCGTGGCGCGGACGTTT
>JAPUJA010000269.1 GCA_027296525.1 Pseudomonadota bacterium
GAAGGTCGTGGCGGTCGCGATCACATGGCTGAAGTCGCCGGCCGTTTGCGCGATGAGCGGCGCGAGGTTCTCGGCGAGCGGGTTCGCGTAGACCGGATCGTCGGCGAGCAGCACGCGATTGACGCCCGCCGCCTGGGCCGCCTGCTCGGCGACCGCGCGGCAGTCCGATCCCGCGACCAGGATCGCCGTCTCGCCCCCGATCGCGCCCGCGGCGGTGACCGCGTGCAGCGTCATGGCGCGAAGCTCGGCGTTGTTGTGCTCGGCGATGACGAGATTCGCCATCAGATCACCTTCGCCTCGCTGCGGAGCTTCTCCACGAGCTCGCCCGCGTCCGTTACCTTCACGCCGGCCTCGCGCTTGGGCGGCTCCTCGACTTTCAGCACGACGAGTCGAGGCGCAGGGTCGACCCCGAGATCGACGAGGGTCTTCTTCTCCATGGGCTTCTTCTTCGCCTTCATGATGTTGGGGAGCGAGGCGTAGCGCGGCTCGTTGAGGCGAAGGTCGGTGGTGATCACGGCGGGCATCTTCAACATCACGGTCTCGAGCCCGTTGTCCACCTCGCGGGTCACCTCGATCTCACCCTCGCCGATCTCGAGCTTGGAGGCAAAGGTTCCTTGCGGCCAGGCGAGCAGCGCGGCCAGCATTTGGCCCGTCTGGCTGCAGTCGTCGTCGATCGCCTGCTTGCCGAGGATGACGAGGCCGGGCGCCTCGGCGTCCACGACCGCCTTAAGCGCCTTGGCCACGCCGAGCGGCTCGAGCTCGGTTTCGCTCAGCACATGGATGGCCCGGTCGGCCCCCATGGCGAGCGCGGTGCGGAGCGTCTCCTGGGTCTTTTCGACGCCGACCGCGACCGCGACGACCTCGCTCGCGACCCCCTTCTCCTTGAGCCGAATGGCCTCTTCAACCCCGATCTCGTCGAACGGGTTCATGGCCATCTTGACGTTCTGGGTTTCGATGCCCTTCTGGTCGGCCTTCACGCGGACCTTCACGTTGGCGTCGATCACCCGTTTCACCGTGACGAGAACCTTCATGACGTGCTTTCGAAAGGCTGATCGATCGATGGCGTGAAGCGGGACGGAATACAGGTACCGGGCGATGCCCCGCTTGCCCTGAAGGGCCGGGAAAAGCGGGGCGAAAGGTAATTGCTCGGTCGGACACTGTCAACGCGACCCGGCTCGCGCGTCCGCCTCGTTGCCGGGGCGATCCGCTCGGTCACCTTCTCGTCACGCGTCCCGGGTCGCGCCCGGACGCCACAACACGTCGGATGCGCCCTTGTCGTTGAGATGGCGGCCCAGCACGAACAGATGATCCGAGAGGCGGTTGACGTATTTGATCGCGATCGGGTTGAGCGGCTCGGTCGTGTCGAGCTCGGTCATCAGCCGCTCGGCCCGGCGCGCGACGGCGCGCGCCAGATGGAGATGGGCGGCGGCCGGGTTGCCGCCGGGGAGGATGAAGGAGTCGAGGGGCACAAGCTCGGCGTTCAGGGCGTCGATCTCGCGCTCGAGCCGGTCGACCTGGGCCTGGGTGATGCGAAGCCGGGGCCTTTTTGCGTCCTCTTCTTGCGGCGTGCAGAGATCGGCCCCGAGATCGAAGAGGTCGTTCTGGATGCGCGCGAGCATGGCGTCCGCGTCGCCCTCGCTGTAGAGCCGGGCGAGCCCGATCGCGGCGTTCGCCTCATCGACGGTGCCGTAGGCCGCGACTCGAAGGTCGTGCTTGGCCACGCGCCGCCCGTCGCCGAGCGAGGTTTCGCCCCGATCGCCGCCGCGCGTGTAGATCTTTGTCAGACGGACCATCGCCGCCGATCGCTCAATCGGAAGACTGGAAGACGAAGAACATGAGGGCCAGCAGCAGCACGGCGAGCGCCTGGAGCGCCACCCGCGAGCGCATGAGCTTGTTGCCGAAGCGCTTGTTGAACGAGCCGCCTTTCCACATCGAGGCGATGCCGGCGACGAGCACCAGCACGATGAGCCCCATCACGACGTAGAGGATGATCGGGATGACCTCGGACAAGGACGTTCCTCTCGACTCCCATGGTACGCGGCCGCTTGTCTTCGCGGCGTTTTGCCGGCTTAGGCGCTCAACAGCCGGCGGGCGATGATGTGAGCCTGGATCTCCGCGGCGCCTTCGAAGATGCTGAGGATCCGCGCATCGCACAAGACCCGGCTCACCGGATACTCCTCAGCATAGCCGTTTCCGCCGTGAATCTGAACGGCGGCATCGGCCGCGGCCCAGGCGACGCGGCCGGCGAGCAACTTGGCCATGCCCGCCACCATGTCCGAGCGCCGCCCGGCGTCCTTCTCGCGCGCGGCGAAGAGGCCGAGCTGGCGGGCGATCATGACCTCGACCGCGATCCAGGCGAGCTTGCCCGAGACCCGCGGGAAGGCGTAGATCGGTTTCCCGAACTGGACGCGCTCGCGGGCATAGCTCAAGCCGAGCTCGAGCGCGTTCTGTGCCACGCCCACGGAGCGCGCGGTGGTCTGGATGCGCGCGACCTCGAAGGTCCGCATGAGCTGCTTGAAGCCCTCTCCCTCCCGAAGGCCCAAGAGCCCGTCGGCGGGCACCGGATAGCGGTCGAAGGCGATCTCGTATTCCTTCATGCCGCGATAGCCCAAGACCGGGATCTCGCTGCCGCTCATGCCGTCGGCCGGGAACGGGTCGTCGTCCGTGCCCCGGGGCTTCTCGGCCAAGAACAGGCTCAAGCCGCGATAGCCGGTCTCGCCTCCATCGGTGCGCGCCATGAGGGTCATGAGGTCGCTCCGCGCGCCGTGGGTGGTCCAGGTCTTGTTGCCGGTGATGAGGTAGCGATCACCCTCCTTGAGCGCGCGGGTCTTGAGGCTGCCGAGGTCGGAGCCGGTGTTGGGCTCGGTGAAGACGGCGCTCGGCAGCACCGCGCCCGAGGCGATCCCGGGGAGCCACCTTTGCTTCTGCTCGTCGGTTCCGGCCTGGAGGATGAGCTCGGCGGCGATCTCCGAGCGGGTTCCGATCGAGCCGACGCTCAAATAGCCCCGCGAGAGCTCCTCGGTTACGACGCACATGGCGACCTTGCCCAAGCCCAAGCCGCCATAGGCCTCGGGCGTGGTGAGCCCGAAGACGCCGAGCGCGGCCATCTCCTCGATCACCTCGAGGGGGATGAGCCGATCGGCCCGATGCCAGTCTTGGGCGTGGGGTGCGATCCGCTCGTCGGCGAAGCGGCGGATCTGATCGCGCATGGCGTCGAGCGTCTCGTCCTCGAAGCCCGGATCGCCGAAATGGGCGCTCTCGCGGATCTCTTCGGCGATCGCGGCGCGCGTCTCAGCCGTGTTTCCCCGCGCGATGAGGGAGCGGACCTCGGGCGTCTCGAAGGCCCCGAGCGCCTTTTCGTCGAGCCCGAGGTCGGCGGGGCGCACGATCTCGACCTGGCTCATGGCGATGCCGCTCGAGCATTGCGCGAGATATTCGCCGAAGCCCGCCTGGAGGATGAGGCGCTCGAGCGCGCCCAGCCGGCCCGCCGCCTCGAGCCGCTCGGCCCAGCCGAAGAGCTGTTCGAGCGCGGCCCCATAGGTCGCGAGCCAGGCGAAGCCATGGGCGGCGAACTGCTCGGCGTCGAGCCGCTCGGGATCGAGCCGCTCGGGATCGAGCCGCTCGGGATCGAGCCGCTCGGGATCGAGCCGCTCGGGATCGAGCTTGGCGTCTTTTGTCACGCGCGTCTGCAGCGCGTGCGCCGCCGCCTCGATCAGGATCTTAAGCGCGCCGAGCGCGGCCCGGCACTCGTCAAGAAGGGCTTCCTTTGCGGGCGAAACGGGCGTGCTCTGGGGGCTCGCCATGGCGGGTGCTCTAGGGGTCGATCACGGGCGAGCGCCTCTTCGCGCCTCGATCGCGTCTTC
>JAPUJA010000027.1 GCA_027296525.1 Pseudomonadota bacterium
TATGAGCCTGAAAGCCCGTCCTGAGGTGTCGCACGATCGATTGGCAATCACGTGGGCGGATTTCTAGTGAAAGGATCGCCGTCCTCCGACCAAGGGAAGTTCAGGTATCTAGGGGCTCGAGAGCCGCGTTATACGGCGGGCACCAGTTGTTATGCCTGACAGGTTTTATGCGCTTCTACCGAAGCGAGTCTTTGCAAACGAAATTGCAAACGAACTGGTCATAAAGAGCAAGTACCGAATGGTACGAGCTGGACAGGCGGAAGCAGCAGGTCGTATAAAATGAACCGCTTGAGCACACGATAGTACTGACGGATATGGCCATCGGAGAATTGCTAAACCGTTATACGGTTAACAGCTGTATCGGGGGTTCGAATCCCCCTCCCTCCGCCAGTTCAACATCTTAGCTCAGTCCTTTCGACCGGGGGCGGGGTGTGAAACCGTCGCCCCTGTGCCGTGTTTTGTGCCGTCGGTGGTATCGACGTAATCGAGATAGCCCTCGGTCGTCTTGATCGAGGCGTGGTCGAGTATCTTTTGAAGGTCATAGATGCCGCCGCCGGCTTTCAGATACTCGATCGCGAATTTGTGGCGCAGATTGTGGAAGTTGAACGGGAACCCGACCGCCATCGTTGGCCTAGCCGACAGGAACACCGCACCGTTGTTCGGTGACATCTGTGCCCAATCGATGTCAGTAGCGGTGCAGCCCGATACATTGCTATCAATGGACAAAGCATGCGGTTGCATCGCGTGGATTCGGTGACGAGCCAAAATGGGTGTAGAGGCGGCTCGCCAAAGGACCGGAGATTGTGCCACCGGTAAATAACTCGGTATTTTAAGGCGTTTTGGGGGAGGGCAGGTGGCGACGGCAGAAACAGCAACGGCCAAACCGAATGGCGGCGCGGAATCATACGCATTCGTTCGGCAAATTCCTCGTGTGCTTTCCAATATAGTGTGCATGGCGCCTCGATTGCGGTGAAGGCGCGAGATCTTGATATTCTGAGACAAATTCAAAATTTTAACCGCTCCAATCGATCCAATTTTTTGTCGGATCGTGGAATCGGCGCAAATCACGAACCAGGCAAGCACAGAAATCGGCGTCGACAATTCCAGACCGCAGGAACCCAGCCTGATACGAGGGCGATACGCGATGACGAATGAGATGTATTTTCCGCTCGAGGAATATCACGATCGCTGGAAGCGCGTGCACGCCGAAATGGAGAGACGCGGTTACGATCTGGCGCTCGTCTGGGGCAAGAGCGCAGGTACCTATGAACGCTCCATGGACATCCTCTATCTCACGAATTTCTATTCCAGTCATTCGGGTCAGGAGCCGGATTCACGTTTGTGGAACGCCCGATCGTTCTGCGCCGCGATTCTTGCAGCCGGCGAAGAGCCGGAGCTTCATTCCGATGAATTCAATCCGCGCCACGAGCGCCTCGCTGTCGAACAGCATCACTTTCATATGAACCCAATCCAGGGCGTCGCCGATGCGCTCAACGCGCGTCATATCGAAGATCGCGTGGCTTGGGTCGGAAGCGATGTGCTGCCCGTCAAGTATGCCAAGCAGCTCGAGCGCCTAACGCCCGGCATCGAGTACGTCTACGATGACGACCTCGTGCGCGAGTGTCGACGCATCAAGTCGCCGCGGGAGCTCGATCTCTTTCGTGAAGGCGGCGAGATCGTCGATGCCGCGATGACCAACATGGTGGAGGCGCTGTGTCTCGGTCAGTCCGAGGCCGAGGCCGCGATC
The DNA here is from genome assembly GCA_027296525.1 of Pseudomonadota bacterium. Lineage (GTDB taxonomy): Bacteria > Pseudomonadota > Alphaproteobacteria > UBA828 > JAPUJA01 > JAPUJA01. Next base: position 1,748 of record JAPUJA010000027.1, read on the forward strand.
GCCTGCGTCAGCGAGCTTTTCAGGCGCGGCGGCTATTATCAGAGGATTGCGATCGCGCATGGGAAATACACCAATTTTCTCGAGACGACGCCGATGCACGGCTTCAGCCTCGAGGCGCCCGAGCCCGGCGATCTCTTTCACTGCGACATATTGGGCCCGGCGTATGAGGGGTACTGGATGGACCCAGCCCGCACCGCGGTGTGCGGGCGCAAACCGACGCCGGAACAGAAGAGCTTGGTTGAAGATTGCGTGCGCATTATAGAAGAGGGGATCCAAGACAAGATTCGCCACGGGGCGAAGATCCGCGACGTGGCCAACGCCGCGAAGCAGATGCGCGACCATGTCGGCGGGGATATTTCCGAATTCGACGCCAACTGGCCTTATTTCGGACACAGCAACGGTTGCATGTGGGAGGCGCCCTATCTGAGCGCCGAGATGGCCGGCGAGGACGAGATCTACGAGGAAGGCATGGTCATCGGTGTCGAAGCCTTCTTGACCCGCGAGGGGGTCGGCACCGCGGAAGCTGAAAACAACCTGATCGTGACGGCCGATGGCTACGAGCTTCTCACCAAATGTCCCATGCTGTGGTGGTAGTGGCGAGCTCACGCGCGCAGCAGTCTCCCGAAGCCGTCGATAAATTTTCCATAACCCGCTTCCCGCAGCGATTGCCAAAAGAGGCACTGAACGCTGCTGATGACGGGCTTGTTCAGCGTTCGCTCGATCGCGTCGATCACCTCCACGGCGCGAAGGGCCGTGCAGGAGATGAAGAGCCCGTCCGCATCGTCACGACAGGTCTCCAAGGCCGCGGTGTGTATGGCGTCCGGCGGGATCCGGGCCATATCCACGTCGCTCTCGAGACCGAAGCTCGCGACATTGAGAACCTCGATGCCGTCGTGTTCGAGATAGGCCCGCATGGGCTCGCTGACCGAATCGACGTACGGCGTCAGCATCGAGAGCCTTTTCATTCCAAGCGATCGCGCGGCGGCCACCGCGGCCGTGATCGGCGTGACGACGGGCACGGCCGGCCTTCCCGCGTGGATCTGGTTTCGGACCTCGCCATAGCCCATCGCGACCGTCGCGGAGGTGCAGCTGTAGGCGATCGCATCGAGGCGAAAATCAGGCAGCAGCTGGGACGCGGCATCGGAAAGGTACGGTCCCATCATCCGCAGGTTCTCGACGGTCACCGGATTCACGTTGCGCACGCGGGCGGTGTAGAACATCACCCCTTTGTCCGGAAGCATGCGGTGGAAGTCCCGCTCGGTCGCGAGATCGGTCATCAGGCAGATGAGACCGATACGCGCTTCCGGCGGGCCGTCGTCCAACGAATAGGGCACCGTCACCCGCTTCGCGCCTCCTTCTTCCTTGCGATCGTCGGTCATGACGGGTGCCCTTACCGATTATGGTGCGCGGTCGAGAGGTCTGACGGAGCGAGCCATCGGCTCAATCGGCAAGGGCTGTCAGAGCGTGCAAGAGCAGATTAGCCCCCCGCTCGAGGTCCTTGGGATCGGTCCATTCATCGGCGCGGTGGCTCTGCCCCTTATGGCTCGGGACGAAGATCATGCCCGTATCGCAGACGCCCGCCAACACTTGAGCGTCGTGACCCGCCCCGGAGCTCATTCGCCGTGAGGTCAAGCCCAGACGATCGCAGGCCTCTTCGATCCGCCCGGCGACGCGCTCGGACATTCGGGCGGGCGCGTCGAAGGACGCCTTCGATACCGATAAGTGAACCGTCTGTTCCCGGGCGACGGCGGCGGCAATCTCCCGGCTCTCCTCGAAGAGGGCGTTCAGCCTCTCGGGCGAGAGATCGCGGAGTTCCTGGCGAAGCCGGACCTCCTCGGGGATGACGTTGGAGGCGTTCGGCTCGACCGTGAGGGAGCCGAATGTCACCCGGGCGCTTGCATCCAGCCGCGGTGGCAGTTTCACATATGTCCGGGTGATGAAATCGGCGGCCGAGCGAAGCGCGTCGTGGCGCAGATCCATCGGCGTCGTGCCGGCATGACCGGCTTCGCCGCGGAAGGTGTAATCGACCTCGAGGATCCCGACGATGCCCTCGACGATCCCGATCGGCACCGATGCCCGTTCGAGAACGGGCCCCTGCTCGATATGGAGTTCGACGTAACAATGAAAGTCCGCCGGCGGCCGGCCGGCCTCGGGCGCGCGTGGCGGATCAAGACCGGCGGCCCGCATAGCCTCGAGCAACGTCACGCCATCCTCACTCCGCGCCCGTGAAAGCTCATCGGCCCGAAGCGCACCCGTCATCGCGCGGGAACCGAGAAGGTTGAGATAGGCGCCCTCCTCGTCGACGAACGCGACGACCTCGAGCGCATGATCGAGTGCCGCGCCCTGCTCCTTCAGGGTGCGGGCGCATTCGAGGGCCGCCAGCACGCCATAGGCGCCGTCATACCTGCCGCCGTTCGGCACCGTATCGATATGCGAGCCCGACAGCACGGCCGGCCCGTCGTCGGGGCCCAAACGGCCGATGACGTTGCCGACCGCGTCCACCCGCGCCTTAAGCCCGGCCGCGTCCATCCGATCGCAAAGCCAGCGGGACGCGTCCTGATAGGCGGGCGCATAGGCGCGTCGCGTGATGCCTCCGCCCTCGGACGCGCCGAACCGGGCGAGCGCTTCGAGATCTTCAAACAGCCGGTCGGCGGTGATGGAGAACATAGGGCGCGATTGCTTTGGCTATGGTCCCACCAGGCGCGCGGCCACCTCGAGCCCCTCTCCGGCAAGACCCGTCTCGGCGACAGGGTACTCAGCGCTTGACGATAACCTCGCGTGGAAGGGTCGAGAAGCGTTCGCAGCCATTGTCGGTCACCCGGATGCTTTCGCTAAAGCCGATGCCCCATTCGCGGTAGATGAGACACAAGGGCACCATGTGAAACGTCATGTTCTTCTGAAGCGCGCGCGTCTCGCCCTTGCAGAGGCTGATGACCTCCCCTTCGCCCCAGTCCGGCGGGTAGTTCACCCCGATGGAATAGCCGAGCCGGTGTCGCCAGTATTCACCGAAGCCGGCCTTCTCCACCACGGACCGCGCGGCGCGATCGACGTCTTCGGAGGCAACGCCCGGCCTGATCGTCTCCATCGCTGCCTCCACCGCGCCGATGAGCGCTTCGGCGCAACGACGCTGTCGATCGCTCGGCTCGCCGATGAAGATCGTCCGCATCAGCGCCGCCGTGTAGCGCCACTTGCAGGAGGAAATTTCGAAGTAGACGAGATCGGGATCGCCGACGATCTCGCCCCGCGCCGTCTGGTGCGGCAGACAGGTCCGCTCGCCGGACAGGACGAACGGGGGCAGGCCCATATATTCGCCGCCATTCTCGAAGATCACACGGTTGACCTCCGCGTTGATGACGTCGTCCGAAACACCCGGCGCCGAGGCGTCCCAACCCGCTTGCATCGCCTTGTCGACGATCGCGGCGCTCCGGCCGATCATCGTGATCTCCTCATCGGACTTGATCATGCGCGTGTCCCAGAGGATCTGGATCGCGTCGACGAATTCGGAATCGGGAAGCGCGCCGCTCAGGGTCTCGTGCTCGTCGACCGTGTAGAACCAACCCCGCTTCTCGACGCCGATCCGTTTTCCGTTGAGCCCGAGCTGATTGAGCAGGTTCGCCGTGACAGCCGGACCATCCTCCCAATCATCGACCGGGAGGAGCTTCGTCACCCAGGAATATTCGGGGATGTTGAGCCCCTCGAACCGGCGAAGGACGATCACCGGCTCGAAACCCTTTCCCATCACCATGCAGTGATAGCGGTAGTAGCCGGGCGTTTCGTAACCGCTCGTATAGGTGATGTTTTCAGGCGTTCGGATGCAGAGCGCGTCGAGTCCCTGTTCGACCATGCTCGAGAGGACGAGCTCGTAACGCCGCTGGTACTCATCGAGGGTGAAGCCCAGGCGACTGTGGGTATTCATATGGATCGCGCGACCATCACCCAAGGTCCGCTCAACGGTGTCGAACGTGGTCAGGGGGGCGATGTCCGCCACATCCGTGACGGGCCGGTCTTTAATCTCGACGACTGACGTCAAGGCTCCTCTCCCAAGCTTCTGATTTCCCAATGACATGCGGGTCGGCCTCGTGGCGCTTCGGTCAGGCGATGATGGCGGCTCAATCTGCCAACAGCATCGTCGACCAAACATCCAAACTTTTAGAAACTTACTTCGATAAAGATCAAACTTCAACGCGACGTGATACGCTCATGCCTGCGCTCAGCAATATCAATTTGCGGCTGCTCAGGGTATTCGTGACCATGGCCGAGCGCGGCGGCTATTCGGCGGCGCAGTCGGAGCTCAACATCGGCCTCTCGACCATCAGCTCCCACATGACGGCGCTCGAGGAAAGGCTCGGGGTGCGCTTGTGCGGACGGGGCCGCGGCGGATTTCGCCTAACGAACAGCCCATGGTAGTGACACAAACGCCCGCGTGGATCACCAACCGTTCGTTGGATGGTATTTTCGGTGGGGACAACAATACTGTCCGACTGCGCCGTGCCTTGGGCCATAGACCGCCCGCTCCTGAGACCTTCATCACGGACGATCCGGTCTCCGTTCCGCCCTAGCTCCGGCCCAATCGGCCTTCCATCGGAATCGCTCTAATGGTTGCACAGCAACTGGCTGCATAATTG
>JAPUJA010000270.1 GCA_027296525.1 Pseudomonadota bacterium
AAGGCCCCGACCTCGACGCGCAGACGCGCGTTCTCCTGCTCGGTCACCGCCCCGGTCGCGGCGGCCTCGACCGCGTCGGACTCGACCGCGTCGGACTCGACCGCGTCGGGTGCGACCGTTGGCGACTCGGTCGATGGCGACTCGGTCGGGGGAAGCGCCGGCGCCTCCGTCTCCAGGCCGAGGAAGCGCGCCTCGCGCTCGCCCAGGATCACGGGCCAAAGGCCGTAAAGCACGGCGCCCACGATCACCATCGCCAAGGCGAGGCCGACCCAAAGCGTGCCGTGCTTCTTCGATGGCGGCGCGCTCGGGGGCGCCTCTCGGGTCACCGCTTCATCCGCCTTCTTGGCGGAGCGGCTCTTCCGCTTTCGCCCTTCGGTGTTCGACTTCGCGCCGGTCGCGCGCCGTTCGGCCATGACGTTCTATATTGCCTTAAAGGGACTCCAACGCGCGATCGACAGTCGCAAGGAGAGCGTCCTGCTCCGGGCGGGGCGCGATCCAGACCCGGCGCCAGGAAAGACCCTCGAGAGCTCCGGCCACGGCCGCGCTTAAACAGAAGGCGTGAATACGCGCACTCGCGCTCGCCAACCCCGCGCCGCGCAGCAGACTAACAAAGGTGCCCGCGGAGCGGGGAGAGAAAAATAGCGCGAGATCGATCCCACCGCCCGCAAGCGCAGCGCGAAGCCCGGCGGAAAGCGCGCTCGCGGCGCGCGCCTCGTAGAGCACCTGGCGGCGCATCGTAAAGCCCCGGGCCTCGAGCACGCCCCGGAGATCGCCCGCGAGGTCCGCGCCCGCGGCGTGAAGCAGCGCGCCCTTGGCGGGATCGAGCGTGTCCGAGACGAGCCGTGCGAGCGCCGTGACGTCGCCCCCGGCCTCTTCGACCGTGCCGAAGCCCACCTCGCGCGCGGCCCGGCCGCTCTCCCGCCCGACCGCGAAGACCGGGATGTCGCGGCGCTCGGTCGCCCGCGCCAATGCGCGAGCGCCGTTCGCCGAAGTCACGAGCACGGCCTGCAAGCCTTCAAGCGCGATGCCGCCCTCGGGCGCATCACCCTCGGGTGCATCGCCCCCAGGCGCATCGCCCCCAAGCGCATCACCCTCAGGCGCGCGAGGCACGATCTCGAGCATGGGTTCGATGACGACCTTGAGACCCAAGCCTTCGAGCCCGCGCGCGAGCGTGCGGGCCTCGGGCTCTGGGCGCGTAACCAACGCACGCATCGGCCCTACACCTCGAAGAAACCTTCGCCCGCCTGACCCTTGAGCTCGAGACCGGCCTCGGCGCCGAGCCGCGCGCCCTCGTCGCGGGCGCCCTTCCGATGGGCCCGGTGATAGGCGCTCCCGTCGGGCTTGACGATGAGCGCGTCGAGCCGGATCTCGTCCGCGCCCTCGAGCCGGGCGAGCCCGGCGATGGGCGTCTTGCAGCTGCCGCCGAGCGCGGCCAGCAGGCTTCGTTCGGCGGCCACGCACCACCAGCTGTCGAGATCGTTCAAGGGCTCGAGATAGGCGGCGACCGGCCCGTCATGCGCCCGGCACTCGACGCCGATGGCGCCCTGGGCAACGGCGGGCAGCATCTCGTCGGGCTCGAGCACGGCGCTCGCCTCGGCTTCCAGGCCGAGCCGCTTGAGGCCCGCGAGCGCGAGCAGGGTCGCGTCCGCCACGCCGTCTTTGATCTTGCGGAGCCGCGTTTGCACATTGCCCCTTAAGCTGACGATCTCGAGATCCGGCCGGCGCAAGAGAAGCTGAGCCGCGCGCCGGGGCGAGGCGGTGCCAACGCGCGCGCCCTCGGGCAGATCGGCGAGCGCGCGCGCTTCGAGCGCGATCAAGGCGTCACGCGGGTCCTCGCGGGGCAGGATGCAGGGAACGGCCAAACCGTCGGGCAACCAGGCGAGCATGTCCTTCATCGAGTGCACCGCGATGTCGATGCGTTTCGCCAGCAGCGCCTCCTCGATCTCCTTGGTGAAGAGCCCCTTGCCGCCGAGCTCGGCGAGCGATTGTTCGCGCAGGCGATCGCCGCTCGTCTTGATGACCTCGATGGTGATCGCGCCGTCTTCCTGGAGCTCGGGATGCGCGGCCCGAAGCCTCGCCTTGACCTCCTCGGCCTGGATCAGCGCGAGCGGGCTGCCACGGCTACCGATGCGAAGGAGCGGCCTGTCGGTCATGGGGGTTCTTGTTGTCCTTAAACGATTCAGGCCTGCGGGCCTCTTGTCGATCCGGCGGGCCCGATCGTGATGGCGCCAACGTGTCCTGGCTCAGGGGGGGCATATTAGTCCAGCCGCGAAGCGGGGCGAAGCCTCCCCCGCCTTGTAGCGCCCATCGATGAGCCCCGCTAGAGTGCCAACAGCCCGAGAGCGCCCGCCGAGCGATGCGGGCCGATCGGCCGGCGCGAGGCCCGATGAAGATACTCGGAATCGAAACCTCCTGCGATGAGACGGCGGCCGCCGTCGTCACCGACGCCCGCGAGGTCCTCTCCGACCTGGTGCTCTCCCAGCTCGACGCCCACCGGCTCTTCGGCGGGGTCGTGCCCGAGATTGCGGCGCGCGCCCATATCGACCATCTCGACCGGCTGATCGCCGAGTCGATGGCCGAAGCCGGGCTCGGCTTCGAGGCGCTCGATGGGGTGGCGGCGACCGCCGGGCCCGGGCTGATCGGCGCGGTGATGGTCGGCCTCATGACGGGCAAGGCGATCGCGGCGGCCCGGGGCATCCCGCTCATCGCGGTCAACCACCTCGAAGGGCACGCGCTTTCGATCCGCCTGGTGGAAGAGCTCGCCTTCCCCTACCTGCTGCTTCTGGTCTCGGGCGGCCACTGCCAGCTCCTCGCGGTTTTGGGCGTGGGGCGCTACCGCCGGCTCGGCACGACGATCGACGACGCGGTGGGCGAAGCCTTCGACAAGGCGGCGAAGCTCCTGGGCCTCGGCTTTCCAGGGGGCCCCGCCCTCGAGCGCGCCGCGCTGACGGGAAACCCCGTGCGCTTCGATCTGCCCCGGCCCTTGCTGGGACGCCCAGGCGCCGACTTCTCCTTCTCAGGGTTGAAGACCGCGCTCCGCCACAGGGTCGAGGAGCTGGTCGAGGAGCTGGGCGAGGCGGCTTTCGAGGACCCAACGCGCGCCGATCTCGCGGCCTCCTTCCAGGCCGCGGTCGGCGACGTCCTGATCGATCGCACGCGAAACGCGCTTCGGATGGTCGAGGGCCTCGGCTCGAACGCGCTCGTGGTCGCGGGCGGGGTCGCGGCCAACCGCTATTTGCGCGCGCGGCTCGAGGGTTTGAGTGCGGAACGGGCCGTTCGCCTGCTGCTGCCCCCGCTCAAGCTCTGCACCGACAACGCGGCGATGATCGCCTGGGCGGGCATCGAGCGCCTCGAAGCGGGCCTCACCGATCGCCTCGACGTCGCGCCCCGGGCGCGCTGGCCGCTCGACCCGGATGCCGAGGCGCCCCAAGGCGCCGGCGCCCCCGGGCGCCTGGGCGCGAAGGCGTGACGGCCATGGAAGAGGCCGGCATCATCGGCGCCGGCGCCTGGGGCACGGCGCTCGCCCAAATCCTCGCGCAAAACGGGCGAAGGGTCCGCATCTGGGCGCGCGAGGCGCATGTGGTGGAGGCGATCAATCGCGATCACGCGAACCCGCGCTTTCTTCCAGGCGTCCCGCTCGAGCCCGCGATCGAAGCGACCGGCGATCTCAAGGAAGCGGCAGCGGCCGAGGTTCTCCTCCTCGCGGTTCCCGCGCAGTATTTGCGCACCGTGCTCGAACGGATGAAAGCCGATATCGGCAAGAAAGTCTCCCTCGTCATCGCCGCCAAGGGGATCGAGCGGAAGAGCCAAAGACTCATGAGCGAGGTGGTGGCCGAAACCGTGCCCCACGCGCCGCTTGCCGTGCTCTCGGGCCCGACCTTCGCCGCCGAGGTCGCCCACGGCCTGCCAACGGCGGTCACCCTCGCCTGCGCGGAGCTCGCGCTCGGCCGGCGCCTCGTCGCGTTCCTGGGCAGCCCGACCTTCCGCCCCTATCTGACCGACGACGTGATCGGCGCGCAAACCGGCGGCGCGGTGAAGAACGTGCTCGCGATCGCCTGCGGCATCGCGACCGGCCGGGGCTTGGGCGAGAACGCGCGCGCGGCGCTCATTACCCGGGGCTTCGCCGAGATCGCGCGCCTCGGTCACGCCTTGGGCGCGCGCGACGCGACGCTCACGGGCCTCTCGGGCCTCGGTGATCTCGTGCTCACCTGCGGCGCGACGCAGTCGCGGAACTTCTCGCTTGGACAGGAGCTCGGAAAAGGCGAGAGCCTCAAGAACATCCTGGCCGCGCGCGACTCGGTCGCCGAAGGAGTCGCGACGGCGCCCGCCGTGGCGGCACTCGCGCGCCAACGGGAGGTCGAGATGCCGATCGTCGAAGCGACCAGTCGCATCCTGCATGAGGACGCCTCGATCGACGAGTCGATCAAGGCGCTGCTCGCGCGCCCCTTCACGGCCGAGACGGGCTTCGCGCTGGATCGCGGGCAAGCGCGCGACTAGATTCGACGGCCGGGGAAAAAGGAGGGAAGATGTATTTTATCCTGCATTGCGTCGACAAGCCGAATTCACTCGCGATTCGAAACGAGACGCGCGCCGCCCATCTCGACTATTTCGGGGCACAGGCGGCGAAGGTGAAGCTCGCGGGCCCGCTGCTCGACGACGATCACGCGACGCCCAAAGGATCGCTCCTGATCGTCGAGACGAAGGATCGCGCCGAGGCCGAAAGGCTCGCCGCGGGCGATCCCTACGATCAAGCCGGGCTGTTCGAGAGCGTGACCATCACCCCGTGGAAATGGGTGATCGGCCGGCCCGGCGCTTGAGCGGGGCGTGGCGTATTGGCTCCTGAAGGCGGATCCCGAAACCGACTGGTCATGGAACCAGCAGGTCGAGGCCGGCACGACCTTCTGGGACGGGGTGCGCAATCACCAGGCCTCGAACAATCTCAAGCGGATGAAGCTCGGCGATCGCGCCTTCTTCTATCATTCGCAGAAGGGAAGCGCATCGTCGGCGTCGTGGAGATCGTCAGGGAATATTACCCCGACCACACCGACCCCGAGGGCAAGTTCGGCATGGTCGACGTGAAGACCCTAATGGGCGTGAAGACGCCGGTGACCTTGGCCCAGATCAAGGGTGACGAGCGGCTCGCCCATCTCGCGCTCGTGCGCCAATCGCGCCTCTCGGTCATGCCCATCGACCCCCCTTCCTGGAAGCTGCTTTGTGAGATGGCGGGAATCACGACCTAAAGGACTTCGATGACGAACGGCCGAACGGCATCGCCGATCGACCCGCGCACGCGGGTGGGACGCGCCTCCTCGCGCGCGATCATCGCCTGGTCCCTGTTCGACTGGGCCAACAGCGGTTTTCCCACCGTCATCATCACCTTCGTCTTCGCCGGCTACTTCATGCATTTCGTGGCGCCTTCGGGCACCGCCGGGTTCTCGGATTGGGGCATCGCGATCGCCGCCTCGGGCCTCGTGATCGCGCTGACGAGCCCGCTCTTGGGCGCGATCGGGGACCGCGTCGGGCGCGTGAAGCCGTGGCTGTTCGGCGCGAGCCTCGTCTGCGTCGCGGCGAGCGCGCTCCTCTGGTACGCCCACCCCACCCCGGACGACGCCCTATGGGCGCTCGCCTTCGTCGCGATCGCCAATCTCGGCTTCGAGGTCGGGATTGTGTTCTACAACGCGCTGCTGCCCACACTGGTGCCGCGCAGCCGGCTCGGGCGGCTCTCCGGCTGGGCGTGGGGCCTGGGCTATGGCGGCGGCCTCACCTGCCTCGCCATCGTGCTGCTCGTCTTCGTCGAGGCGGAGCCCCCGCCGCTCGGCCTCGATCCGGCCGAGGCGGAGCAATTCCGCATCGCCGGGCCGGTCGTCGCGGCCTGGTTCGTCGTTTTCGCGCTGCCGCTCTTTCTGTTCACCCCCGACCGGCCCGCCACCGGCGCGTCCCTCGGCCTCGCGACGCGCGAGGGCGTGAGCGTGCTGCTCCGGACCTTGCGGCGCGTGCTCAAGGAGTACCGCAACATCGCGCGCTTCCTGCTCGCCCGGCTCTTCTATATCGACGGGCTCAACACGATGTTCATGTTCGGGGGTATCTACGCCACCGGGACCTTCGGCATGGGCATCGCCGAGATGATCTATTTCGGCATCGCGCTCAACATCGCGGCCGGTCTGGGCGCCGCCGGTTTCGGCTGGGTCGACGATTGGATCGGCCCCAAGCGAACCATCCTCTTGGCGCTTGGGGGGCTCATCGTTCTCGGCATCCCCCTGCTGCTTGTCCCGTCGAAGACGCTCTTCTGGATTGTCGCGGTGCCGCTCGGTCTCTTCATGGGGCCGGCCCAGGCCGCGAGCCGATCGCTGATGGCCCGGCTCAGCCCGACCAAGATGACGGGGGAGATGTTCGGGCTGTTCGCGCTCTCCGGAAAGATCACGGCGTTTCTCGGACCCTCGCTCGTGGCCGCCATCACGGTCGCGACCGAGAGCCAACGCGCCGGCATGGCGGTGATCATCGTTCTGATTGCCGTGGGCGGCGTCATCCTCTTGAGGGTGCGCGAGCCGAAGAGGCTCAAGGACGAGCCGTCGTAGCCGTCGAGGCGCGCCGCCCCGCCCGATCGGCGGGCCGCCTGGGAGCCTTGCCCGCGCCGGTGGTTGCGCCGATAATCCCGGGCGGAAATGAAAAGCCCGCGGCGATTCGGGGCCGCAGCAGAGGGAGATGGATCGCGTCATGTCGTCCGAACAGATTTACCCGGTGCCCGAGTCGTTGGCCCGATCGGCCTGGTGCGACGAAGAGAGCTATTTCGAGATGTACCGGCACTCGATCGAGGATGCGGACGAGTTCTGGGCCGAACAGGCGAAGCGTCTCGACTGGATCGAGCCCTGGCGCAAGGTCAAGAACACGAGCTTCGAAGGCGACGTTCACATCAAATGGTTCGAGGGGGGCAAGCTCAACGTCTGCGTGAACTGCGTCGATCGGCATCTCGAGAAACGCGCCGATCAGACCGCGCTCATCTGGGAGGGGGACGACCCGAAGGACGACAAGCGCATCACCTATCGCGAGCTCCATGAAGAAGTCTGCCGACTCGCCAACCTCTTGAAGGCCGAAGGCGCGGGCAAGGGCGACCGGGTGACGATCTACATGCCGATGATCCCGGAGGCCGTCTACGCCATGCTCGCCTGCGCGCGCATCGGCGCGATTCACTCCGTCGTCTTCGGCGGCTTCTCGCCCGAGTCGCTCGCGGGACGCATTCTGGATTGCACGAGCGCCTTCGTGATCACCGCCGACGAGGGCGTCCGGGGCGGCAAGACGATCCCCTTGAAGAAGAATACCGACGAGGCGCTCGAGAAATGCCCAGAGGTCAAGAGCGTCATCGTCGTCAGGCGCACAGGCGGCGAGATCCCCTGGAAGGACGGGCGCGACGTGTGGCTGCACGAGGCGGGCGCGAACCTGCCGACGGATTGCGAGCCTGAAGTGATGGACGCCGAGGACCCCCTCTTCATCCTCTACACCTCGGGCTCGACCGGCAAGCCCAAGGGCGTGCTGCACACCACGGGCGGCTATCTGCTCTTCGCCGCGCTCACCCACCAATATGTCTTCGACTATCACGACGGCGACGTCTATTGGTGCACCGCCGACGTCGGCTGGGTCACGGGCCACAGCTACATCGTCTATGGGCCGCTCGCCAACGGCGCGACCACCCTCGTCTTCGAGGGCGTGCCGAACTATCCCGATTACTCGCGCTTCTGGCAGGTCTGCGACAAGCACGCGGTCAACATCTTCTACACCGCGCCGACCGCGATCCGCGCGCTCATGCGCGAGGGCGATAAGCCGGTCGAGAAGACCTCGCGAAAATCCCTGAAGCTGCTCGGCACGGTGGGCGAGCCGATCAACCCCGAAGCGTGGCATTGGTATTACGACGTGGTGGGCGCCAAGCGCTGCCCGATCGTCGACACCTGGTGGCAGACGGAGACCGGCGGCATCCTGATCACGCCGCTCCCGGGCGCGATCGCGGCGAAGCCCGGCTCCGCCACCCGCCCCTTCTTCGGCGTGAAGCCCGCGATCGTGGATGCCGAAGGCCAGGTTCTCGAAGGGCCGGCGAAAGGAATGCTCTGCATCACCGACTCATGGCCCGGCCAGACGCGCACGCTGTATGGCGATCATGAGCGCTTCGTTCAGACCTACTTCAGCCAGTTCAAGGGCATGTACTTCACGGGCGACGGCTGCCGGCGGGACGACGACGGCTATTACTGGATCACGGGCCGCGTCGATGACGTGATCAACGTCTCGGGCCACCGCATGGGCACGGCCGAGGTCGAGAGCGCGTTGGTGGCGCACCCCTCGGTCTCGGAGGCCGCCGTCGTCGGCTATCCCCACGACATCAAGGGTCAGGGGATCTACGCCTATGTCACGCTGACCGAAGGCGTCGCGCCGAGCGAGGGTTTGAGAAAGGAGCTCGTGAAATGGGTGCGCAAGGAGATCGGGCCGATTGCCTCGCCCGACCTCATCCAGTGGGCACCGGGCCTGCCCAAGACGCGCTCAGGCAAGATCATGCGGCGGATCCTGCGCAAGATCGCCGAGAACGATTACGGCGAATTGGGCGACACCTCGACGCTCGCCGACCCCGGCGTGGTCGATGATCTCGTCGAGAACCGAATGAACCGGTAGGCGCGAGAGAGGCCGCCCGCGTCCTTGCCCGCGCACCTCGTGCTCAAGACACGAGCAGGCGGCAGTACTGATCCTCGGCGTGGAGGCGTGCGCACAGGCGTTTCGCGTCCTCGAGGTCGGCCAGCGGCCCGGCG
>JAPUJA010000271.1 GCA_027296525.1 Pseudomonadota bacterium
GACGATGCCGAGTCTTTGGGCGGCGTGGTCGCGCGTCATGAGCGCTTCGCCCACCTTCTGGGCCAGGTCCCACGGGTCAGCGCCCGTCATCGGCGCCGTGGCTGGGCGAGCGGCCCCATCGTCTGCGGTCATTTACCCCGAAAACGCGGCGGCCGCTTTTCGAGAAACGCCCGGACGCCTTCGCGGTAGTCCTCGGTCTGGCTCGCGATCTGCTGATAATCACGTTCGAGGTCGAGCTGCTGATCCAGGCTATTGGTCGCGGCGGCATCGATCGCGCGCTTGATCAGGCCGAGGGCTGCGGTCGGCCCGTCGGCCAGGCGGCGGGCGAGAGCCGCCGTCTCCTCCTCGAGCTTGTCATCGTCGATGCAGGCCCAGATGAGCCCCCAGGCCTCGGCGGTTTCGGCCGAGACGGGCTCACCCAGCAGCGTAAGGCCGAGCGCACGGGCCCGGCCGACGAGCCGGGGAAGGGCATGGCTCCCTCCCGAATCCGGAACCAGGCCGATCTTGCTGAAGGCCTGGATGAAGCCGGCCGAGCGTGCGGCCAGGACGATGTCAGCGGCGAGGGCCAGATTGGCTCCGGCGCCCGCGGCGATCCCATTGACCGAGGCGACGACCGGCTTATCGAGACCGCGGATGGCGCGGATCAACGGGTTGTAGAGCTCATCCAACAGGCTCCGGAGCTCAACGCCGGGCTTGCCGGTGACCTCGGAGAGGTCCTGGCCGGCCGAAAAGGCCCGTCCGCTCCCGGTCATGACGAGCACGCGGACCGCCTCGCTCCGGGACGCCTCATCGACGGCCGCCCGGATTTCCCGAAGCATCGCCTCGGTGAAACTGTTGAGTTTATCCGGGCGGTCGAGCGTGAGGGTGGCGATGGAGTCCGAGACGTCGAACCGGATGCAGTCGAACGCCATGTGGTGCGGCCCCTCTTTGTTCCTCAGGCGGCGCCGGGCGGGAGAGCCTTCCGCGCGCCAGGTGCGGACCGACGCTGGCTCAGCGACGGTTTCCCTCGGTCACAAGCCCGGCATCGCCTCCGAGGGCCCGTTTCGGACAGGCTTATAGCCGAAAATTCACCTTAATTCTAAAGATTAAGAGAGGATTAGCGATTCCCTGTAATTCTCATTGGGTCAAACGGTTACCGCGTTTCGGTCGCGCCCCCCGAACGGGGCGGGGACCTCGGTGCGTTCGGGTTGCATGGTAAAGCTGCTAGCTAAAAAGAAATCGAAGTCTTCGCCCGCGAAAGACGCGGAAAAGACGCCTGCGAAAAACGCGAAGAAGACGGCGCAAGAGCCGGCGCCCGCCGCGAGCCTTGGGGCCTTTCTGTTACGCAAGGCGATACACCGCCATCAGGTCGAAGACCTCGTCGTCCAGCGATTCGAACAGCTCGTCGAACACCATCCCAGCGAGTTGACGGCCGAATGGGACGAGCGGGAACATCGCCATCACGGCTCGGCGGGCTCGACGCTTTATCAGGAATTTTATAATCAATCGCCGTTCTCGATTTGGGAAGAGGATTGGTCGCACGCGAAAGAAGTGATCGATCGACTGCGCGAGGAAGGCATCGTCGACTTCGCCCGCTATTTCCGAGACCATCGGGACGTCGCACGGGAGATCTTCATCGAGTTCTCCTTGGTTTCGTTCAATCCGGCCTCTCTCGCATTTTATCGCGCGCCGGACGAGGAGACCGTGTGGGCCGATTACGGGCGAGAGCCGAAGAGCGACGAGGAGCTCGACGCCTATATCGGGCCCGTCATCGCGTTTGCCGAAGGGGAAACCAGGTGTCTCGTCGAAGACTGGGAAGACACCTATGACGGCGGGCGCATCTATACCAACACCACGATCTTCATACCGTCGGAATTCCAGGATTCATGGTCGCGCGTCGTCTGCGTGGTTCAGGACGCCTCGGAACGGAAGGCCGAAGAGGCCGAAAAGGATTGGAGCAGCCGTCTTCTCGAGATCATCAATCGCATCCAGGCGCGCTTCATCATCGATGCCGATCTGGGTGGTCTCTTCGAGCGGGTGGCCCGTGACCTGCTTGCGCTCAGCGGGGGCTCCTACGCGCTCATCGGTGAGCTTGTCGACGATCCGAACGGCGCGCCGTATCTGACGGGCCGATCCGCCGCCCTCAGCGGTACGGGCAAGTCGTCGCCGGACGGGCGCGATGCTGTCGTCGAACGCCTCGATCTCGCCGATGCGGCGACGCCGCTTGGCAAGGCGGCCGCCGGGCGGCAAGCGGCCGAGGAGCGTTATCCTGAAAGATATGCCAAAGGGCTCGGCCTGCCCGAGGGGCACCCGCCGCTCGATGCGGTGTTGGCCTTGCCGCTCAAGGCCGGAGACGCGCTCGTCGGGATGGTCGCCCTTGGGAGCGGAACGGGTGGTCTCGCCGACGATCTCGCGGCTCGGCTGGAGCCTCTGCTCACGGTCTGCGTGAGCCTGATCGAGGCGAAGCGAGGCGGCGAGCGCCGCCGCGGGGCCGAAGGGGCGCTGGAGGAGAGCGCGGCGCGGCTCTCGGACAGCGAGGAAAAGCTCCGGAGCGTCATCGCGAACGTGCCGGCGGCGATCTACACCGACGCCGACGATGATTGGACGATGCAGTTCGTGAGCGACGCGATCGAGGAGATCACCGGCTACAGCGCCGCAGACTTCATCGAACGCCGGGTCAATATTTTGCAGGACGTGATTCATCCGGACGATCTGGAGCGCGTCAAATGCGAATTTGAGAATCACATTTCTCAAGGGACACCCTTCGCCCTCGAATACCGCATGCGCCATGCCGACGGGTCGATCCGCTGGGTCGTCGATCGTGGCCGCCCGATTCTCGACGAAGAAGGAAAGCTGAAGCAGCTCGATGGCGCCCTGTTCGACGTGACGGAACAGAAGGCCGCCGAGGAGCGATTGCGCGCGAGCGAGGATCAATTCCGAATCGTCGTCGAGAATGTCCCCGGAGCGGTCTATCGGGCGGGCGATGACTGCTGGTCGCTCTCCTATATGAGTGATGGGATCGAAGGCATCACCGGCTACCCGGCGGCGGAGGTCATGAAGGACTTTTACGCTTGGATGGATGAGGTAGCGGATCCGGACGATCTCGCGGCGATGGAAGGACTGTTGGCCGAGTGTCTTCGAGACAAGAAGCCTTTCGCGTTCGATTACCGGATCCAGCATGCCGACGGCGGCCTACGATGGATCCATGAGCGGGCGCGGGTCGTGCTCGACGAAAATGGCGAGGTCCAAGGTTTCGATGGGCTGATGCTTGACATAACCGAGCGAAAGCGCGCCGAGGAGGCCGCCCGCGAAAGCGAAACGCGGTTCCGCGCGATTTTCGACAATGTGCCAACCCTCATCAATCTCAAGGATCTGGCGGGCCGTTACGTCCTTGTGAATGCCGCCTATGAGCAGCAGCTCGGCCTGACGCAGGACGAGATCATCGGCAAGACGGCTCACGATTTCTTTCCGCCCGCGACGGCCGAAGAAACCACGGCACAACATCGCCAGGTGCTCGCCGAAGGTCGGGCGGTTAGTGGAGAGGTCCACCAAAAAGATTCGTCGGGCGAGGAGACCATCTATTCGGGCATCCGCTTTCCGGTGCTGGACGCCGACGGGAACCTGGTGGGCGTGGGCACCGTCTATATGGACACCACGGAGCGTGCGCATGCTCAGGAAGCGATTGCCGCCGCCCACGCCGAGCTTCGCCGGAGCGAAGAGAATTTCCGGACCATGGTCTCGAATGTTCCCGGCGCGATTTACCGCTGCGCCGCTGACGCGGATTGGACGACGGAATTCATCAGTGATGCCATCGAGGAGATTACCGGCTACCCGCAAAAGGATTTCATCAACAGTCAGGTTCGATCGTGCAATAGCGTGATCCATCCGGATGACCGAGCGCTCGTCGACGACGCGGTCGACAATGCCATCTCTCAGAAAAAACCCTTCACCGTCGAATACCGTGTGGTTCACAAGGACGGTTCCGAGCGATGGGTGCATGAGAGGGGGGTCGCCATCTATGACGACAGCGGCGCCGTCCGCTGGCTTGACGGCACGATCTTCGATATCACGGAGCAGAAAAGAACCCAAGAGGCCCTCGCCGCGGCCACCGAAGAGCTCAGAGAGAGCCTGGAACGCTTCGATTTCGCCGCGAGCACCACCACCGACGGTCTCTTCGACTGGGATCTCCGGGAAGGGACGATTTGGCGCTCGCCGCGTCTGCTTTCGCTTCTCGGATACAGCGCTGAGGAGATGGATCCCCCCTACACGGCGTGGAAAGAGCGCCTCCACCCCGACGATCGTGAGCGGGCCATCAAGGCGCTCGACGATCATTTGAAAAACAAGGACGAATACGATCTCGATTTTCGGGTGCGAACGAAAGCCGGCAGCTACAAGTGGATTCATTCTCGGGGCCAGGCCGTCTGGGACGACGAAGGGAATCCGATCCGGATGGTGGGTTCCGTCGACGACATCAGCGAGCGCAAGGAGACGGAAGAGGCCCTCGAAACCGCGTATCAAGAGCTCTGGGAAAGCGAGGAGCAGTTCCGCAGCATGATCGGGAACGTCGGAGGCGCGTTCTACCGAAGCGAGGCCGCGACGGGTCGCGTCGTGTTCATGAGCCAGGCGATCGAGGAGATCACCGGCAAGCCGATGGAGGCGTTCTTCGGCATGGATGTGAGGAGCGACTGGTCTATCCTCCACCCGGAGGACGCCGCACGGGTGGAGGAAACGATCTCGACGAGTATCGATGCGGGTGAGCCCTTCTCCATCGAGTACCGTATCGCCCGTGAGGGCGGAAGCGTGCGCTGGCTCTACGAAAGGGGTTGTCCGGTCATTCACCCGGATACCGGAGAGGTCCGCTGGATCGATGGATTCATCTTCGACGTCACCGAGCAGAAGGAAAGCGAAGAGGCGATTCGGAAGAACGAGGCGTTGATCGAGAGCCTCCTTGACAATTCGCCGGCACAGATCGACCTCAAGGACATCGAAGGACGATATGTCCTCGTGAACCGGCAACTCGCCGCTCATCTCGGCGTACCGAAGGAAGAGCTGATCGGAAAAACCGTCGATGAATTCTATCCCAAGGAATTCTGCGAGGCGTCCATGGATCACTTTCGGCGCGTCGCCGCGGAAGGCCGTCCGATCACGGAGGAGCAACACGTTAAGCGCGATGGAAAGGCCGAATCCTTTCTTGCCCATCGGTTTCCGGTTCTCGATTCGGCCGGAAACGTCTCCTTGATCGGGACGATCCACAGCGATATCACGGAGCTCAAGCTGCGCGAAGAGGAGCTTAAGGAAAGCGAGAAGAATCTCAATACGCGCGTCGTCGAGCTGCAGGACGCCCAGAAGCGACTGGAGGACCAAGGCGGGCAGCTCAGGGACCTCGCGGAGAATCTGGCCTTGGCCCGAGACCAGGCGGAGGCCGCGACCCGGACCAAGTCCGAGTTCCTGGCCATGATAAGTCACGAGATCCGCACCCCGATGAACGGCGTCCTCGGGATGACCGGACTTCTGCTCGAGACCGAGCTGACGGAAACCCAGCGGGGATACGCCAAGACGGTTCAGGACTCGGGCCAGATGCTCCTCAGCATTCTCAATGACATCCTCGATTACTCGAAGCTCGAGGCCGGGAAGCTGGTCATTTCGAGCGCCGATTTTGATCCAAGAGAGCTCGTCGAAGGGGTCGTCGAGCTTTTCGGAGCTCAGGCTCTCGCGGGCGGTATCGAACTTGCGATCTACGTTGCGCCCGACCTTCCCCGTTGCTTGCAGGCGGATGCGGTGCGTCTGCGGCAGATGATGGTCAACTTGTTGAGCAATGCGATCAAATTCACCGAAGAGGGCGGCGTCACGGTCGAACTCTCGATCGCGCCCCTGGAGGACGGCCAAGCCGAGTTGATCTTCAGCGTCACCGATACCGGGATCGGCATTGCGCCCGACGCGCAGGAGATGCTCTTCACGCGCTTCACCCAGGGCGATTCGTCGATCACACGGCGCTTTGGCGGAACGGGCCTTGGACTCGCGATCTCCAAGGAGCTGCTTCAGCTCATGGGCGGTGAAATCGCGCTCGAAAGCGAGGAAGGGAAAGGCAGCCGGTTCTGGTTCAAGGTTCCGGTGGCGCGTGGCGACGAGGAGAGCGGAACCGATGCCCCCGCTGGCGTGGGAGAGTGCTCGGTGCTCCTCGTCAGCACGAACCCGATAAGCCGGGATGCCCTCGAACGGCAGATGGAATCATGGGGAGCCAAGGTCACGACGGTGACGAGCGAAAAGAAAGCGCTCCAAGGCTTGCGGGCCGCCGCGAAGGGCAAACACCCCTTCGATATCGCGATCCTGGACGCTCAACCCGATGTCGATGTCGACCGGATCGCGACGTGGATCCGCGAGAAAGCCCCGGGCGCCGACCTTCCGCTCGTCGTCATCCGCGGCGCCGCGAGCGCGGCGAATGACGAACTCTACGCTTCGCGGCTTCAGAAACCGGTCCGCCCGTCGGCCCTGCATGCGCTTCTGGCGGGCCCAAGCGACGCGGTTCATGCCCCCGCGGCCGGCGGCGAAGAAGCCGAGCCAGTGACTGTGGAGAGCGAATCCCCCGGCGAAGCGAAACGCGGACGCGTGCTGTTCGTCGATGACAACCCGATCAATCGCCGCTTCGCCCATCTGGTCCTGGAGGATATCGGGTTCGAGGTGCAGCTCGCGCGGGACGGGCAGGAGGCGGTGAGCCAGGCCCAGAAGAGCGACTTCGATCTCGTGTTCATGGACATCCAGATGCCCGAGATCGACGGCTTCGAGGCGAGCCGGAAAATTCGTGAACTCTCCGGGCGTCGCGGAAGAGTGCCGATCATCGCGCTCAGCTCGAAGACGCCGGGCAAGAAACGATCCGAGTATGATGAGGCCGGCATGACCGACTATCTGGTCAAGCCCATCAAGAAGCCCACACTCGTGGCGAAAGCCGAATTGTGGCTCGAAAAGACCAAGTCGAAGAGCTCCTCCGCGGGACGAGCGCCCGACGGCGAAGGGGAGCCCGTGCTGGACGACGCCGTCATCAACGAGCTCGAGTCGGTTCTGAGCCCGGAGGCGCTCACCTCCCTCGTTCAGGAGAACATGGAGGATGCCCGAGAGCGGATCAGCCGGATCTTCGACGCGGTCAAGGAGGAAGACCTGCCCACGCTTCGCGATGAGGCTCACAATTTGAAGAGCACGCTTGGCAATTTCGGCGCGCTTCGAGCGAGCAATACCGCCGCGGCCTTTGAAGCGGCGTGCAAGGAAGGACGGCGGGAGGACGCCATCGCGATGGTGCCGGAAGTCAACGCGGCCGTCGACGCGGCGATCGAGGCGTTGAGCAAGCGCTATTTGACCCGCAAGGTCGGCTGAACGGCGAAAAGCGCGAGCGCTCTGCGGTCGCGGAAGGCGGTCAGTGGATGAGCAGGAAGAGGGCCCCTTCGCCGCGACGAATGTTGAGCAGGAGGGAATCGCTCGCGTCGGCGATTTCGAACAGTTCCTCGGGCATCGTC
>JAPUJA010000272.1 GCA_027296525.1 Pseudomonadota bacterium
GTCGAGCCCGAAGACCGCCAGCGCGGCAAGAAGACGGGGTCCCGCCTCTCGGTGGTGACGGGCGGGAAAAGCGACCGGTAGCGAGAACCGGGCCGGGCCGCGTGGGGCTCGAGCAAGCGGGGGAGAGCGCGATGACGGACGACGTTGCCCGGCAAACGGCGATTGAACTCCTCGGGCACTACCGGCGCAAATCGCTATCGCCCGTCGACGCCGCAAAGGCCGTCATCGATCGCATCCGCACGAAGGACGGCGCGCTGAACGCGTTCTGTCTGGTCGACGAAGAGGCGGCGCTCGCGGCCGCTCGGCAGTCCGAGGCGCGTTGGGCCGAAGGAGAACCCCGAGGACGGCTGGACGGCGTGCCCGTCTTGATAAAGGACCTCGTTCTCACCAAGGGCTGGCCGACACGACGCGGCTCGAAGACGGTCGATCCGGACCAGCCCTGGGACACCGATGCGCCAAGCGTTGCCCGGCTGCGCGAACAGGGCGCGGTGCTGATCGGCAAGACCACGACGCCCGAGTTCGGCTGGAAGGGCGTGACCGACAGCCCGCTCACCGGCGTCAGCCGAAATCCCTGGGACACCGCGCTCACCCCTGGCGGCAGCAGCGGTGGAAGCGCGGCCGCGGTGATCGCCGGCATGGCCCCCTTGAGCATCGGAACCGACGGCGGCGGGTCGATCCGCATCCCCGCCGCGTTCTGCGGCGCCGTCGGCATGAAGGCGAGTTTCGGTCGGGTGCCCGCCTATCCGCCGAGCCCGTTCGGCACACTCGCCCATGTCGGTCCGATCGCGCGCACGGTGCCCGATGCCGCCCTCATGTTGAGCGTGATCGCCGGGTCCGACGCCCGCGATTGGCACGCGCTGCCCAGTGACGGCCGGGATTACGGTGACGGGCTGAACGATGGCGTGAAGGGTCTGCGCGTCGCCTTCAGCAAGGACCTGGGATATGCCAAGGTCGAGGGCGAGGTGGCCGGTGCCGTTTCACGGGCCGCGCACGCCTTCGAGGACTTGGGCGCGATTGTCGAGGAGGTCCACCCGGGATTTGAAAACCCTCACGATAGCTTCCTTGTCCCCTGGTTTGTCGGGGCCGCGCGCGCGATCGGCGCATTGACGCCGGCTCAACGCAGGCTCGTCGATCCCGGGCTTCTCGAGATCGCGGAGAAGGGCGCAGGCTACAGCCTGGACGACTATCTGGATGCCGGGCACTACCGCACGGCGATCGGCACCAAGATGCGGCTCTTCCACGAGCGTTACGATCTGCTTCTCACGCCGACCATGCCGCTCGTCGCCTTCGCCGCGGGGCAGAACTTCCCCACGATCGGTGACAATCAACGCTGGCTCGACTGGAGCCCGTTTACCTATCCCTTCAATTTCACGGGCCAGCCCGCGATCTCCGTGCCATGCGGCTTCACCGATTCCGGGCTGCCTGTGGGCCTGCAGATCATCGCGACGAATTACGCCGACGCCCTCGTCCTGCGCGCCGCCCAGGCCTATCAAGGCGGCCACCCCGAAACCGTTCGGCAACCTGCAATTTGAAATCGAAGGCCTGCAATTTGAAATCGAAGGCCTGCAATTTGAAATCGAAGGAATGACTCGTCTGCGTATCGGCGAAGAGGTCACTTTGGCCGAACTTCCGTCCTGGGTCGAGGATCTGCCGGCCGAGTCGCGAGCCGTTTTCCAGTTTTGTCTGGGCCGGACGTATCCCGTGAGCGGCATAACCGACGACGGACTCGTGATTCTCGACGTCAGCGCCGACGTCGATAGGCGTTTCGGCGGATACGCCAACGACCTTCGCGTCGAGCCGGTCTATCTGCGACGGGAGCCCTGAAACCAGGCCTTCGCCAGCCTGGCCGCCGCACTTTAGACTTCATTAACCATTTTTTCAGCTATTCCCTCTAACAGACTAGATAGGCTAAGTTTTCGCCAATCGTTCCGCCCGAAACCCGGCTCCGGGAAGGGCGCGTCGAGTCGGTGGATACGCGCCTGGACGACGCCTCGGGAGATGCCGGTCCGGTTTGGCGCAAGAACGCTGCGGCGTCCGCTCGGTCGAGCGAGATCCGTGACGGGGGCCGGACAAATCTTGAGGCGATGGATGGACAAAGCTCTGGCGCGACGGTAGTTATCTGATCGGGGCGCATGAGAGGGTGTGGAAGCGCCGCTTCGAAAGGGTGGGGAAACATACACAAATGCTCCTGAATTTTTTTAAACGGGTTCCGCGAACACTGGTGATTGCGGGCGTTGCGCTCGCTTTCTCGATGACGTTCGTCCATGGGGCGGCGGCGAAATACGCATCGATCGTGATCGAAGAGAGCACCGGCGAGGTCTTGTATTCGCGTAACGCGGATACCAAGAATTATCCGGCCTCACTCACGAAGTTGATGACTCTCTATCTGCTCTTCGAAACCCTCGATGCCCACATCCTCTACTTCGATGATGTCTTGACGGCCTCGACGCGCGCGGCCGGACAGCCGCCATCGAAGCTGGGCCTTCGCAAGGGCAACAAGATTTCCGTGCACGACGCGATACTCGCGCTCGTGGTCAAATCGGCCAACGATGTCGCCACCGTCGTCGCCGAGGAGCTCGGTGGAACGGAAGTCGAGTTTGCGAAGATGATGACCGCGAAGGCCCGGTCTCTCGGCATGTCGAACACGACGTTTCGGAACGCCTCGGGCCTTCCGAACAAGCGCCAATTGAGCAGCGCGCGCGACATAGCGACGCTCGCCTTTGCGATGCGGCGGGACTTTCCGCATTACTATCATTATTTTTCGATGCCTGAGTTCGACTTCGGCACGAAGAAGATTCGGACTCACAATCGCATGTTGGCCAACTACCCGGGTACGGATGGCCTGAAGACCGGGTATACCCATGCGTCGGGGTTCAACATCGTTATTTCCGTCGAGCGTAATGGCGATCGCTTGATCGGCGTGGTCTTTGGCGGCAACACGGCGGCCTCGCGGGACCGCCACATGGAGAAGCTGCTCGATCAGTCCTTCGCCGTCCTCGACGAACGGCGCGAGGAGCAAGCGCGTGTCAGGGAGGCGATCATCGAGAGCGCACCGCCGCTCAGGCTTGTGGGCGAGACCTCCCGTTTCGATGGATCGTGGGGGATTCAGATCGGCGCCTACCAGTCGATCGACGCGGCGACCCGCGCGCTTCAGTTCGCGAACCATAAGATTCCCGATCTGCTCGCTCCGGCCGGTCCGGCTCTCGTTCCGATCGAGCATAACGGGCACACGCTCTACCGTGCCCGTTACCTTGGCCTCGACCCCGATCAGGCCAAAGGGGCCTGCCGGCATCTCGCGGGTTCCGCGATTCCCTGTTTCGTCGTGCGCCAGAGCGAAGAGGATAAGACGCTCGCGCTCACCTCCTCCTAGCCCCGGACGCCTGCCGCGTTGGCGCGTGCGTCGATTGCCGGCCCCCTCGAATTGGAAGAATAGGGGCAGCCTGGGGAAGAGGACGAGCGTTCCATCGGATAGCAGGCGTCACGCGGGGACAGGCGACGGCGAAGGCGGCGTCTTGACGGTCGCCAATTTGCCGCGATGGGGGGATAATCCCATCGTCGAGGCGCCCGAGAAGCGGTTGCCGGGAGGCGCCAAGACCGAGCCAGCAAGACGCGCCGACAACATCGCTAATGACTGAGTTCTTTCAACCCGTTCTCGACACGATCGCCCAATATCCCGAGTGGGCCGGCCTGATCATCTTCCTCATGGCCGCGATCGAAACCATCGTCGGGATCGGCTATCTCATCCCCGGCACCTGGCTCATGCTGAGCTTTGGTCTTCTGGTCGGTACGGGCGGAATTCGTTTCGACATCGCCGTGATCGCGCTCGCCTCAGGCGGCATCGTCGGCGATGCCGCCGGCTACTGGATCGGCAAGCATTACGGCCGCCGGCTGTTCGGGACCCGCTTTTTCCGGAAGCATCAGGCCCTCGTCACCAGGTCGGAAAGATTCTTCGCCCGGCATGGCGGCAAGGCCGTGTTCCTCGCGCGCATGCTCGGGCCGGTGCGACCCCTCGTGCCGTTCTTCGCTGGGATGGCGCGGATGAACATCGTGAAGTTCACGATTTGCAACATTACTTCCGCGATCGTCGCCGCTGTCGCTCACCTTGTGCCCGGCATGGCCGTGGGTCTCGGCTTGCAGTTCACCGGGGCAATGACGTGGCGGCTCGTCGTGCTGATCGTCCTCGTTACCTTGCTCGCCTGGCTCTTCTACGAAGTCGCGCGTCGGGGCATGCGGTTCGCCAATACGACCGGGCCGCGCCTTGCCGAACGTCTGACCGCATGGGGGCACGCGCCTGAACGCCGCGCGAGCGGCCTCGGGTCCTTTGCCGCAGCCGCGATCCTTCCCTTCGTCGATCCACGCCACCGCGCCGCCGTCGCGATGGCCTTTCTCGGCATCGTGGCGCTCTCCTGCTTCATCGGCGTGACGCTTCTGCTCCGCGAGGTCATCGACGGCAATCCCATCAATCACGCCAACCGCGCCGTACTCGAATTCCTGAACGGCTTGCACACCCCGTGGGCCGATCGGGTGATGAGCATTTTCCTCGGGCTGGGAAGCGCCTCGGTGCTCGTGCCGCTCGTCGCCGCCGTTCTGGTCATCCTCGCGGCGCGCCGGGATTGGATGATCGGAGGTTACTGGACGCTCACCGCCCTGTTCGCCTACGCGACCGCCACCGTGCTCGAGATGGTGGTTCCGGCGGGGGCATCCGGTGCGGCCGGATATGATGCCTTCCCGAGCAGCCATGCGGCCATCTGGGTGGTCTTGTTGGGCTATCTCGCGATTCTCTGTCTGCCCGTCGTGAGGGGCCGCCGCTGGCAGCTCACGATTCTTTTCGCGGCGTCGGCGCTCGTGGCCGTGATCAGTTTTTCGCAACTCTATTTCGGTGTCCTGGTGATCTCGAGCCTTGCCGGGGGTCTCTTGCTGGGTCTCGGTTGGCTCGCCGTTCTGACGGTCGTCACCCGGCGCCGGATACCCACTCCTCTTCCGCCCTGGGGGCGTACCCTGGGCCTGACCTCCTTCGCCGTGCTGATCGTGGCCGGCAGCCTGAGCTTTGCCACGAACGGAGACGAGCCACTGATCAGCCGGGCGCGCTCCGAGACGCACCAATTGGTCACGCTCGACGCCTGGCAACGCCATGCCTGGCGCGAGCTTCCCGCCTACCGGAGCGATTTCGTCGGCGCACTCGAGGAGCCCCTCAACGTCCAGCTCTCAGGCGATCCGGCGTTTTTCCGCGCCGCGATGGCGATGGCCGGATGGCGCGACGCGCCGGTCTGGGACACCATCCAGACCGTGATCTTTCTGACCGGCGCGGGCGGGGACGGCCCCGACGGAGGTCCGGTTCTTCCCCGATTTTGGGACGGCCAGCGCGAAACCTTGGTGCTCGTCAAGCCCGATGCGCGGGGGCGGCTCGTCCTGCGCCTGTGGGACAATGGACAGCGGATGGTCCCGAGCGGCGAATTCCTTCTGATCGGGACGGTCGAGCGCGAGCTGGAGCGCCGTCCGTTGGTTTTCGGCACGATTCGCCTGCCGCCGCGCGCCGGTTCCTTCTCGGAAGCCGCACGTCTTCTCGCCGTCGATGCAGGCGACGCCGAGCTTCTCAAGCGGGTGGAGACGGAGCTTCCCGATGGCGCGAAAGCCGGTCTCGCATCCTGGGACGGAACGACCGCCATCATCCGCTTGGAACCCGGCTGGAAAGAAATTCGCGCGCCCGAGCCGTTCCATTTACGCTGGACGGCATTTGCGCCCCATGGCTAAATGAATCCCCACTTTTCAGGGCGCACGCGTTGCTTCAACGGAAGCGATGTCCGATAAATCAGACCCACCGAGCGATAAGAAGCCCGAAGGTCAGTGGCCGCGCGGGCCACTGATTCAACCGGCCAAGAAAACCCTGTTGCGGCGGCTGCGCAACTATCTGGTGACGGGGATCATCGTCACCGCGCCCATCGGCATCACTCTCTGGCTAATCTGGGCCTTCGTCAGCTTCGTCGACCAAAAGATCCTGCCGCTTCTTCCCGAGAAGTACCGTCCCGAAGAGATTCTGCAGTTCAGCGTCCCGGGCATCGGGGTCCTGATCGTTCTGGTCTTCTTGATCCTCGCCGGGATGTTCACGAGTGGCTTCGTGGGGCGCTTCTACCTGCGCATCGGCGAGCGGCTGCTCGATCGCATGCCGGTCGTGCGCCACGTCTATGGCGCCCTCAAACAGGTCTTCGAAGCCGTGCTTTCCCAGAAGGAGCGCGCCTTTCGGGAGGTCGTGCTGGTGGAATACCCGCGCCGCGGCATTTGGGTGCTGGGCTTCGTGACGAGCACGAGCAAAGGCGAGATTCAGAACCGGTTCGACGAAACTGTCGCCAATGTCTTCGTTCCCACGACCCCCAACCCGACCTCGGGCTTTCTGCTCTTCGTGCCACGCGGCGATCTGATCCATCTGGATCTGACGATCGAGGAGGGGGCCAAGCTCGTCATCTCCGGCGGCATCGTCACGCCGCCGGATCGGCGCTCGAGCGAGCGCCAGACGGCTGAGAGCGTGACGGCCTATGGCGGCGACCCGGCGGGCCGGAGCGAGGAAGAGGAGCCGAAGCTTCCCGCCGGCTAGCCGGAGCGCAGCAGCTTGACCGCGCTGTTTCGCTCGAACAGGTAGAGCAGCACGCGCAAGGCTTCGCCGCGCGCCGTCTCCAAGGCCTGATCCCGTTCCATCACGAGCCGGGTATCATCGCGCGCCGCGCCCAAGAGCGCGTCATGGGCGGCGAGATCGGCGAGGCGGAAAGACGCCATGCCGCTTTGACGGGTGCCGAGAAGCTCCCCGGCGCCGCGCAATCGGAGATCTTCTTCGGCGATGCGAAAACCGTTATTGGTCCGGCGCATGATCCGAAGCCTCTTCTTCGCCGTCTCGCTCAAGGGTGAGGCGTAGAGAAGCAGACAGGTCCCCCCCCGCTCGCCGCGCCCGACTCGGCCGCGCAGCTGGTGGAGCTGGGCGAGGCCGAAGCGCTCGGCGTGCTCGATGACCATGACCGTCGCCTCGGGCACATCGACACCGACCTCGATGACGGTCGTCGCCACGAGAATATCGATTTCACCGGCCGTGAAGCTTGCCATCGTCCGGTCCTTCTCAGAGCCCGTCATCCGGCCGTGGATCAAGCCCACCCGGTCGCCGAAATCCGGCCGGAGCCCGGCGTGACGTTCGGTCGCGGCCGCAAGGTCGAGGGCCTCGGACTCCTCCACCAAAGGACAGACCCAATAGACCCGCGCGCCGTCGGCAATCGCGCGTTTGAGCGCCGCCGTCACGTCGACCATGCGCTCGAGGGCGATCAGGCGCGTGTCGACCGGCTGCCGCCCAGGCGGCTTTTCGGTCAGGCGCGAGACGTCCATGTCGCCGTAAACCGTCATCAGGAGCGTGCGGGGAATCGGCGTCGCCGTCATGACAAGAACATCGACGCCTCGCCCCTTGGCCAGCAGGCTCATGCGCTGATGAACACCGAAGCGATGTTGCTCGTCGATGATCGCGAGTGCGAGATCCTTGAAATCGACGCCTTGCTGGAAGAGCGCGTGGGTGCCGATGATGAGATCGAGCTCACCACGCGCCAGACGTCCGAGCACCTCCTCGCGCGCCTTGCCCTTGTCGCGGCCGGTGAGCAGGGCGACGTCGAGCCCGCCCTGGCGCGCGATGGGCTCGATGGTGGCCATATGCTGACGGGCGAGAATCTCGGTGGGCGCCATCAAGGCCGCCTGTCCGCCGGCCTCGACGGCGATCAACGTGGCGAACAGGGCGACCACGGTCTTGCCGCTTCCGACATCGCCTTGGAGCAGACGGACCATGCGCGTGGCCGTCCCCATGTTGGCCTCGATCTCCGCGATCACTTTCTCCTGGGTGCCGGTCAAGCGAAACGGCAGATGCTCGAGCACCTTCCCGCGCAGGCGGCCATCGCCCGCGATCGAACGGCCGGGGCGGTGCCGCTGATGCGCTCGGGTGAGCGCCAAGGCGAGCTGATTGGCGAGCAGCTCGTCATAGGCGAGGCGCTCGCGCGCCGGCGCGGTCGGTTCGAGCTCGGCCTCGCCTTGGGGCCCGTGCACGGTGATGACCGCCGCCCGCCCGGCGGGCCACGCCTTGCGCCGCCGGAATTCGGGATCGAGCCATTCCGGTAACTCAGGCGCGCGCTCGAGCGCTCCCCTGATGGCGCGCGCCAACGGCTTCAAGGTGAGGCCGGCGGTCAGGGGGTAGACCGGTTCGACCGACGGGAGAGCGTCGATCTCCTCGAGGGGAGCGATATGATCCGGATGGGTCATCTGGATCTCGTTGCCGTAATGCTCGACGCGCCCGCTGACGACGCGTGTCTCGCCGATCGGCAGGACCCGGCGCAGATAATCCTCGCGCGGGTGGAAGAAGACGAGATAGATCGAACCGGTTTCGTCGGAGCCGTGGACCTTGTAGGGCCGGCGCGAGCCGTGCGCTGGAAGATGCCCTTCGATATGCAAGGTGAGGGTCGCGATCCGCCCGGCCGGCGCTTGGGCGACCTTGGGCGCGAAACGGCGATCGATCAGCCCCGTCGGCAGATGCCAAAGCAGGTCCACGACATGCGGTCCCGCGAGATCCTCGATCAATCGGCCGATTCGAGGCCCCACCCCGGACAGGCTGGTCGCCGGCGCAAACAGAGGAAACAGGATTTCAGGACGCATAAGCGGGCTCACCCGTGAGGGAGGGGAAGACCTTATCCGAGGACCCATACCCTGCCAACATTCCGGGGCATCTGGCTAAGCCATGAGGACGCTCGAGGCCCCCCTGGTGCCTTGTCCGAGCGTCCTATAATGTGGCGCGGGCCGTTGGAACCCCGGACCATTGCGACATGCGCAACGACGACACGATTCGACGCAAACGTATCTTGTTCCGGTGCCGCCATCGCGGCTCGAAGGAGTCTGACCTGCTCCTCGGCCGCTTCGCCGAGAGTCATATCCCGGATTTCGACGCGGCGCAGCTTGGCCGGCTCGAGAGCCTTATCGAGAACGACGACCCCAGCCTCTACGCCTGGATAACCGGTCGCCGGCCGGTGCCCCCGCGCTACGACAGCGACGTCATGGCGCTCCTGAAGGATTTTTCGAAGACAAACGTCGGGTCGTGATCTCGCTCGAGGATCTCTTTGGTGAACCGGGGACGCGCCTGATATCGAGCGCGCCGACGGGTTG
The DNA here is from genome assembly GCA_027296525.1 of Pseudomonadota bacterium. Taxonomy (GTDB): domain Bacteria; phylum Pseudomonadota; class Alphaproteobacteria; order UBA828; family JAPUJA01; genus JAPUJA01. The sequence goes on from JAPUJA010000272.1 coordinate 9,172, forward strand.
CGACGCGTTCATCATCGGCCGCATCTCCCGGGCGCTGGCCCCCGTTACCGTCCTTCATGTTGCGCGAGACGATGTCCGGCTCGCACGCATGGCCGACGCGCTCCAATTCTTCGCGCCCGAGGCAGGCCGGCTCACCTTTCCCGCATGGGACTGCCAGCCCTACGATCGCATCTCGCCCCGTGCCGACATCGCGAGCCGCCGCCTGGAGACTCTGGCCCGCCTGGCCCAGCCCGAGGCCAACGGCGACGGGTCGAGCCGCGTCGTGCTTACGACCATCAACGCGCTCCTGCAGCGCGTGCCGCCGCGTGAGCTCATCGCCGGCAAGCTCTTGACCGTTTCGCCCGGGAGCACGTTCTCCCGCGAGCGGCTGATCGATTACCTCTTGAGCAACGGCTACAGCTCGGCGGGGACCGTCGTCGAGGCCGGCGAGTACGCCGTGCGGGGCGGTCTCATCGATCTTTTCCCTCCGGGGGCGAGCGACCCCATCCGACTCGATTTCTTCGGCGAGACCATCGAGTCGATGCGCCGTTTCGATGCCGCGACCCAGCGCAGCAAGGAATCGGTCGATGAGCTTCGGCTGTTTCCGGTCAGCGAGCTGTTCACCGATCCCGAAACACGCGCCCGTTTCAAGACCGGGTATCACGAGCTCTTCGGAGCCGTCATGGGCGACGATCCGCTCTACGAGTCGATCTCCGCCGGTCGGAAGTATCCCGGCATGGAGCACTGGTTGCCGCTCTTCCACGAACGCCTGGAGACGCTCTTCGATTACCTGCCCGATGCGCTCATCACCCTCGACCATCTGGTCGAAGATTCTCGGGATGCGCGTATCGCGACGATCGTGGATCACTATGAGGCCCGCCTTGAGGCGCCGGAGGCGGCCGTCGGCGGGACGGTTCCGGCCTATAACCCGGTTCCGCCCGAGCGACTCTACCTGACAGCCAGGGAATGGGATGAACGGATGGCCGCGCGTGCGGTCGCGCAATTTTTTCCGTTCGCGCGTCCACCGGTCGAAGGCGAGCGCATCTTCGACGCCGGGGGCAAGCAAGCCGGCGATTTTTCCGCCGAGCGCGCGGAGGCCGGCGGCGTCCTGTTCGATGCCGTGGCCCGTGCGATCGAGAACCACCGGCGGCAGGGAAAACACGTGGTCATCGCCGCCCACAGCGCCGGCACCCTCGACCGGCTGCGCAAGCTGTTGAGCGGCCACGGGCTGCCCGATCCGCCCCAGGTGGAGACCTGGGCCGAGGTCGCGGCGATGGCGGAACCATCCCTGGCGCTCGCGCTGCTTCCCCTCGAACACGGTTTCGAGACCGCCGAGTTCATCGTCATCGGCGAGCAGGACATCCTCGGCGATCGCCTGATCCGCCGTCCCACCCGAAAGCGGCGCTCGGAAGACTTCCTGGCGAGCGCCTCGGAGATCTCAAAGGGCGATCTGGTTGTGCATATGGAGCATGGCATTGGGCGTTTCGACGGCTTGGCGATCCTCGAGGTGGCCGGCGCGCGACACGACTGCTTGCGCCTGCTTTATGACGGCGGCGATCGGCTTTTTCTCCCGGCCGAAAATATCGAGGTCCTGTCGCGCTACGGATCAGAGGATCAACCCGTGGTGCTCGACAAGCTGGGAGGAGCCTCCTGGCAGGCGCGGACATCGCGTCTGAAGCGGCGGATCCGCGATATGGCGGACGAGCTCGTCCGCATCGCGGCCGAGCGTACCTTGAAGCCAGCACCCCGCTTGGCGCCGCAGGACGGTCTCTACGAGGAGTTCTGCGCGCGTTTCCCGCACACCGAGACCGAAGATCAGGCACAGGCGATCGACGAGACGCTCAGCGATTTGGCGTCGGGTCGGCCGATGGACCGCTTGATTTGCGGCGACGTCGGTTTCGGCAAAACCGAAGTGGCCTTGCGCGCGGCATTTGTCACCGCAATGGCGGGAAAGCAAATCGCCGTCGTCGTGCCGACGACGCTGCTCTGCCGGCAACATTTTGAGACCTTCCGCGCGCGCTTCACAGGCCTCCCGGTGAACATCGCTCCGCTCTCGCGGCTGGTCCCGGCGAAGCGAACGGCTGAGGTGAAGGCGGGGCTCGCCACAGGCGAAATCGATATCGTAATCGGCACGCACGCGCTCTTGAGCAAGCAAATGAGCTTTCACGATCTCGGCCTTCTCGTGATCGATGAAGAGCAGCATTTCGGCGTCACCCACAAGGAACGTCTGAAACAGCTCAAGAGCAATGTCCATGTGCTGGCCATGACGGCCACCCCGATACCTCGAACGTTGCAACTCGCGCTGAGCGGCGTGCGTGAAATGAGCGTGATCGCGACCCCGCCGGTCGATCGCCTGGCCGTGCGTACCTATATCCTCCCATTCGATGCCGTGGCGATCCGCGACGCCCTGCTGCGCGAACATTATCGAAGCGGCCAGTCGTTCTATGTCTGCCCGCGGATCTCCGATATCGAACGGGTCGCTCAACGGGTGCGCCGGCTCGTGCCGGAAGTGAAGGTCGCAACCGCCCATGGCCGCATGCCCGCGCGCGCCCTCGAGGACGTGATGACCGCCTACTATGACGGTGCCTATGACGTGCTCGTGGTGACGGCGATCATCGAGTCAGGCCTCGATATCCCGGCGGCAAACACGATGATCATTCACCGCGCCGACATGTTCGGTCTCGCGCAGCTTTACCAGCTGCGCGGACGGATCGGCCGTGCCAAGGTGCGCGCCTACGCTTACCTGACGCTCGAACCCGAGCGCTCGATCACGGCGGCGGCGGAGAAACGTCTCGGCGTCCTGCACAAGCTCGACAGCCTGGGCGCGGGCTTCAACCTGGCGAGCTACGATCTCGATATTCGCGGCGCCGGAAACCTGCTGGGCGCCGAGCAATCGGGGCACATCCGCGAGGTCGGTATCGAGCTCTATCAGCATCTCATCGAGCAGGCCGTCGCCGAGGCACGGCAAGAAGCCGGCGTCGCGACCCACGTGCCCCGTGTGGCGTGGACGCCCCAGATCAATATCGGCGCCTCGGTCCTGATCCCGGAGGACTACGTCTCCGATCTCGGCATCCGCCTTGGGCTCTATCGGCGCATCGCCCAGCTCGAAGCGCGCGACGAGATCGACGCCTTCGCCGCCGAGCTCGCGGATCGCTTCGGTCCGGTGCCCGACGAGGTCAATCATCTGCTCGAGATCGTGGCGATCAAGCATCTCTGCCGTGAGGCCGGGGTCGAAAAGATCGAGGCCGGGCCCAAGGGCGCCTCACTCACCTTCCGCGACAAGGTGTTTGCCGCACCCGAACGGCTCGTCGGCTTCATCGCCGATCCCGTCAATCGGATGAATCTGCGCCCGGACTCGACTCTCGTGGCGCGCCGGACCTGGGGCAGCGCAGCCGAACGGCTCGAAGGCGCGAGCAACCTGCTGGGCGAGCTCGTCGCGCTCGCGCGTTCCGACGAGGCCCAGGACGTCGGGGTGGCCTAGGAGCAACCTCGGCCGAGATGCGCGTAGGCCGGCAGGGTGGTCAGGCGATCGTCCTCGAGCGCGCCTCCGACGGTGAAGTGGTACAGGCTCTGCCACTCCTCCGACCCGAGGCCGAGGAGACGATGGACGAGATCGTCGAAATAGCAGCCGATGCCGGTCGCGCGGACACCCGCCGCCTCGGCCTGAAGATAGAGAGCCTGGCCGATCAAGCCGCACTCCCAGAACAGGCGACGGTAGGCCCAGGAACCCTCCTCTTCGAGAGTGCGGGCAAAATCGGCCACCATCGCCAGGCTGAAGGCGCCGTCGGCGGCGATCTCCTGGAGGCAACTTGCTTGGGCCGCCGCCGGGCGGAAATCGCCGAGCGCGAGCGCGTAGAGCGGCAGGGACGCGAGCTCCACATCGAGCCAGGCGAACTTCCGATGGCAGGCGGCGCGCAGCGCCGAGCGCCGATCCCCATCGCGCATCAGCATGTAGAGGCCCGCGGGCAGATCCTCGACCCGGTGGACGAACAGGGCGAGCTGCACCCGGGCCGGGAAGCCGACGCTTTGCCAGGGCGGCCTCGCGGGGTCGGGCAGGGCGGCCGCCATCATGGCGACGAAATTCGAGCGCGCCAGGCCGGTTTGCCCATCCAGGGCGACGGCGCTCCGGCGTCGGCGGATGAGCCGCGCCGCGCTTAGGCCGTCCGATCGGGCGGGGGTGGGCGCGGCGGCCAACGGGGGCGCAGCCGTGAGCGGCGTCGAGTCGCCGGTCCGGGGTTTGGTCGCGGCGCGGGCGACGACCGGGATCTCCGACCAGTCGACGTGGCTCTGGCTCAGCCGGTTGGCCTGCCCGCGCCACGCGCCCTGGCGCACGACGCCGTCGAGCGGCAACGGAACGCTTTCGCTGCCTGTGGGATTCGTGAGGACAGCCGCCAGCAGCTCGGGCGCTTCCGGCTCGGCCTGGGCGAAATCGCCCTGCCGTTCGAGGCCGAGCAGGCCTGAAATGTCGGCGTCCGAAACATGCGAAAGCAACCACACCCGCCAGCCGAGGGCCGCCGCCGCGAAACTCAACGCGCCCAGGGCATGGCCCACATCGTGCTGGCAGTAGCGATAGGCCCGCTGGCCGTATTTCCAGGCCTCCCGCCAATGGACCGAGCTGAGGCCCGCGAGGAAGGCCAGCGCCGGAGGATCGCCTGAGAGCGCGCTCCAGGCATCGGCGCCGAGCCGCGCGCGCTCCTCGAGGGCGTGCTCGCGGGGCGCGTAGTGGTAGACGCCGGGCCGATCGGAGATGCCGGGCAAAGCCGGAATGAGCAGATAGCCTTCGGTCGGATGGAGGTTGCCGCTCGAGGGATTGCCGCGCAGAGCCCATTTCGTGCCCTGAAAGCTCTTCCATGCCGTGATCCCGAGGCTGAGCTCGAGAAATAGCCCGAGCGTCTGGCGCGTCAGGGGGCGCGGGCGGATGGCGCCGGGTCTGACGAGGGCGTCGAAGAGCGGCGTGTCGTCATCCGCGGCCAGGGGAAGCGGCACCTCGTGCGCGCCGGCGAATCGGCGAAACGGCTCCGGCTGATTCGCCCAGTCGAGATAACCGGGGCCTTCCGCATAATGACCGAGGGCATGCTTGCTGAGCCGGTGATAACGCCACACCGCCGCAAGGGGCGCCGATCGCCCGGGGCGTCGCTCGCTGGCCTTCGAGGCCGTGCTCAAGGACTCGCTCGCCGCCGGTATCCGGTCTTGCAAACGCTGGCGCTTGGCGCGAATCCGGGCATGGGCACAACGCTCGGTCGTCGAAAACCGGCGAAAGGCTCAGGCGAGTTCGTTGACCTTGGCCGCCATGATGAAGTCGTTTTCGTGTAAGCCTTTGATTTTGTGTGTGTAAAAGAGCACCTCGCAATAACCCCATCCGACCCGCAGGTCGGGATGGTGGCCTTCGGCCTCCGCGAGCTCGGCCACTTTCTGGGCGAATTCCATGGCCTGGGCAAAATCGGCGAAGTCGAACTTGCGCTCGATTTTGGCTGCGCCGTCAAGCAGTTGCCAGCCCGGTGTTTGCGTCAAGAGTGCCTCGGCCTCGGCGGGCTTGAGGGGTGGAACCCCTCCCCGGCAGGGAACGCAGGTCTTCGCCGTCAGGCCCATGGGTCATCCCCCCTAAAAAAGTTTCTAGTAATAGCGAGTTTTAAGATGTTATGGCTATGAGCTCTCAGCTAGGTTTAATTTTACGCCTTTTTGTCTATTTAGTGCGCCTCCCCAACAACGGCGACCCGCCGGTTCGAAGATTGTGAGTTGCGTGACTTAACGCATGCTGGAAATATACTCTCAAGGGGCCGGCGTTCCACCGGGGGGCGATCATTGACGATACCGAGAGGGATGGCGCGCGCGAGGAGGCAGGTCCGCTCGAGCGCTTTCAGCGCATGGAACCGAGAAGCATAACTATCCTGGGTTCGACGGGATCGGTCGGCTGTAACACGATCGATCTGATCGAACGTAATCCGGCGGCTTATCGGATCGAAGCCCTGACGGCCAATCAAAACGTCGAGGTTCTCGCCAAGCAGGCGAGGCGTCTTAAGCCGCGCTTGGCGGTGATCACCGAGGAATCGAAATACGAAGCGCTCAAGGACGCTCTTTGGGGAACCAACATCGCCGTGGCCTCGGGGCGTGCCGCGTTGCGCGAGGCGGCCGAGATGCCCGCCGATTGGGTCATGGCGGCGATCGTCGGCGCCGCCGGGCTCGAACCCACACTCGCCGCGATATCTCGGGGCGTAATCGTCGCTCTGGCCAACAAGGAATGCCTTGCCTGCGCCGGCGAGCTCGTGATGCAGGAAGTACGCGCGAACGGCACCACCCTGCTGCCCGTGGATTCCGAGCACAATGCGATTTTTCAGGTGTTCGAGTTCGAGCGCCACGAATCGGTGGAGCGGCTGATCCTGACCGCTTCGGGTGGACCTTTCCGCTCGATGGACCGGGATCAGATGGCGTCGGTCACGGCCGAACAGGCGGTCGCCCATCCGAACTGGGATATGGGCGCGAAGATCTCCGTCGATTCGGCCACGATGATGAACAAGGGCCTCGAAATGATCGAGGCCTATCATTTGTTCCCGGTCGACGCCGAGCAGATCGAGGTGGTGATCCACCCGCAATCGGTGGTTCACAGCCTGGTCGCTTATATCGACGGATCGGTCCTCGCACAGCTCGGTTCGCCGGACATGCGCACCCCCATCGCCTACACCCTCGGATGGCCCAAGCGCATCCCCGCGCCGGCGCCCAAGCTCGATCTGGCGGCGCTTGGAAGCCTGACCTTCGAGCGGCCCGATGCCGAGCGTTTTCCGGCCCTCAGGCTCGCGCACGCCGCCCTCGAAACGGGCGGTGGGGCGCCGACCATACTCAACGCCGCCAACGAGATCGCCGTGCATGGCTTTCTGAAGGGCGAGATCGGCTTTCTCCAGATCACCGAGGTCGTCGAACACACTCTCGGCAAGCTGAACAACGGGAGCTTGGCATCATTGGACGACGTGATCGCGTTGGACCAGGACGCCCGCGCGAAGGCGCAGGCCTATATGGCCAACGGAATGTCGCGATAGGCCGCTCGGCTCTTCACGACATCCACGTTCATCCCATGCAATGACAACCACCGAGCAAAACGAAGCCCTGAGGGCGGGGGAACCGCTTGCGGGGGTCGTGCGCGGGGGCGAATCGTCGGGCGCCGGCGGACGCGCGCAGCTCGATTCCGACGCCGTCCGGCGTCTCATCGTCGAGAACACCGAGAACTTTCCGGTCGGCTCCTTTCTCATTCCGCCCGATTGTCGGCCCCATGTCTACGCCTTCTACCAATATGCGCGGAACGCCGACGATATTGCTGATTCGGCGACACTTTCTGTGGAGGAGAAGCTTCGCCGCCTGAACCCGGCCCACGACGCGCTGGGGGTCGATGAAGGGGCGCTTCCCGATTGGGCGGTGTCCTACCACCGCAGCCTGATCGAAACCGGCAACACGCCTCGGCACGGGCGCGACCTCCTCTCCGCCTTCATCCAGGACGTCACCAAGCTCCGTTACCGCGATTGGGACGACCTGGTGGACTATTGCATGCGTTCGGCCGCATCCGTCGGGCGCGTGATGATGGACATCCACGGCGAAACCGATGCCGATTTCGAGGGCTCGGACGCGCTTTGCAACGCGCTCCAGGTGCTCAATCACCTGCAGGACTGCAAGAAGGATTATCTCAACCTGGATCGCGTCTATCTGCCGGAACCCTGGCTCCAGGAAGAAGGCGGCTCGGTGGAGGATCTCGCCTTGCCTTCGGCGACGCCCGCGGTGCGCCGGGTGATCGAGCGTTGTCTGGACGGGACCGACGATTTGCTCGCCCGCGCCCAGACCATGCCGCCGTCCGTCCGCCGCCGGGGGCTTCGTCTCGAGAGCGCGCTCATCCTCGCGCTGGCCAAGAAATTATCTGGGCGCCTGCGCCGTGAGGACCCGCTGGCCCGGCGCGTCAAGGTGTCGAAGGCCGGTTGGATTCTGTGCGGCGTGAAGGGCGCGCTCACCTCATGGTAGCGGCGCTCGAACCGCGCACAGACGACGATCCCAAGCGCTATGTCGCCAAGGTCGTACGGGCCTCAGGCAGTTCCTTCGCCAGGCCGATGCTGGTGCTGCCGCGAGCCAAACGCGAGTCGATGCTCGCGCTCTATGCCTTTTGCCGCGAGACGGACGACGTCGTCGACGAAATCGAAGATCCCGAGGAGGCCTTACGCCAACTCGACGCTTGGCGTGCGGAGCTCGATGCCCTTTATCGCGGGGTGCCGAGCCATCCGGTGACCCGCGCTCTGGCCGGACCGGTCGCCGCCCTGGATCTCCCGAAACGCTACTTTACCGAGATTCTCAATGGCTTCGACATGGATCGGTCCGGCGCCATGTGTCGCCCGGACATGGAGACTCTCGAGCGCTACTGTTTTTGCGTGGCGGGCTGCGTGGGTCTCATCTCGGTCGAGATTTTTGGCTACCAGGATCGGCGCATCCCTGAATTCGCGGAGCAGCTGGGCCACGCCTTTCAGCTCACCAACATCCTGCGCGATATCGAGGAGGACGCCCGGCGCGGCCGGATCTATCTGCCGATCGAGCTTCTGCAACGCCACGGGCTGGCGGAGCTTCCGCCCGAGGAGCTGTTGGCGGCCGCGGCTTTGCCAGAGGTGTGCGCCGAGCTCGGCGCGCTTGCGCGTCGGCGCTTCGCCGCGGCGGCCACGGCGCTCGCGCCTTCCGAAATCCGTTCGATGCGCCCGGCCCTCCTGATGCGGGCGATCTACGAAACCTACCTCGATCGCATGGAGGCAAGCGGCTGGCGCCTGAGCGGCGACGAGGTTCGCCTGGGCCGGGCGAGCAAGCTCTGGCTGCTGCTGCGCGCCTTCATCACCACCATCTGAAGGCGCCACGGACGGCGACCCCCGCGCCAGCCGGACGCACCCGATTCGCCTGTTCGAATGATGTTGGCCCGGCGCGGTCGCGCGGATCGCCGATTCAGACCTTATATTCGTAACGCTCGCCCGGCGCGCGCTCGCAATCGGGCGGGTAACTCCTTCGCTTCGCGGCGAAATATCCGACCCGGTGATCGCCTTCGGACAAGCGATTGTAGCTCGCGTAGATCGCCCGCCTCGCCCATCGACTCCGATTCGGGGCCGAACGGTGGGGAACAAACGAATCGAAGAACACGACATCGCCCGGCTCCATCGGACAGGGAACGAACGTTATATCCTTGATTTCCTCGTCCCCGAGGGGGTGCCACATCTTGCCGATGAGGCCCCGGTCATGGCAGCCGGGGGCGATTTCGAGACAGCCGTTCGCCTCTATCGAGAGGTCGACGGCGATGGCCGCGGTGATGAAAAGGCTCCCGTAATCCTCCCAGCCGGCTTGCATGTCCTGGTGCGGCTCGAACCCCCGGCTCTGCGGCAGCTTGAAATTGATCTTCTCCTTGAACAGGACCGCCTGCTCGCCGAAGAGCTCGGAAACAGACCCCAAGAGACGATCTCCACTCAACAGGGAGTCGAACTCCCGATGGTAAGGAACGAAGTTCTCGATGCGATCAAGCACCCGCTTGTTCGGGTCATCCACCGACGCCTCGCGGTAGACCATGTGCCTGTTCGGAACTTCGGGGAGATGTTCGAGCTCATCGACCCAGAGACGGATTTCCTCCGCTTCGTCCGCATCGAACACGCCGGTCATGACCAAGTAGCCGTCACGCCGGAAAGCCATCAACTCTTCTTCGGTCAGGATGGTTCGCCGCATCTGGTCCCTCCGCAGATTCCAGATCATGAGACACCGCCGCTGGCAGAACCTTTAACAGAAACCCGATCTCTTTAACACCGGCAAAAGCCGGATGCCTCGCCTAGAGGGCTCTCGAAATGGCCTGGATGCGAGCGAAGGTGAGCCGTCAGAGGGCAAGTCATGCATTCACAACCCGTTACCCGCCCTCGCCGATCAGGCGCGGGAGTATTTCTTCGCGGGCGCGGACGACGTCCTCGGGAAAGTCTATCTCCGTCCAAGGGAGGTCCGTTATGTCTTCGAAACCGAATGTCCCGGCCGGCGAGTGAAGCAGCAACCGGCGCAAGGCTTCTTCGTAGCCCTCGTCGCGCTGTCCCGCCTCGATGAGCGCCGCGTTGGCCGTCGAGAGCGCTACCGCCATGGGCGGGGCCAACCGGAAGAACCCCACCGATTCGCCCACGAAATCGAAGGGCGCCTCCACGCGCCGGCTGAATTCCACCAGTTGTCCGCCTCGAACGGCGAGCTTCATGGGCTCGTCTCCGGCTTCGAAACTCCGGTCGAGCAGGAAGCAATTGCGATGGCGCGTCCGTTTCAGGGATTCGAGCATGCGCCGGTCGTACAAAACGTCCGCGTCCATCAGGAGAATGTCGTCGCCGCATGTCAGCGCTTGAGCCGCCGCCTGAAGGGTGACGACGCTGCCCGCCTGGTAATCGGGATTGTGCGCGAGGATGACACGGGCGCCGGCGTCGAGACGCTCAAGCTCTGCGGCGATGAGATCCGCCTTGTAACCGACGGCGACAACGACATCGTGAACGGCGATTCGCCGCAACTCCGTCAGGTGACGCTCGAGCAGCGTGCGCCCGCCGAAAGAGAGGAGCGCCTTCGGCATGCCGCCGAATTCTCCCGAGAGCCGGTTTCCCACCCCGGCGGCCATGATAAGAGCCATCATCGAAGCGTGTTATTCCTCCGCCCCAGGTCCTGACGGGCAAGGCCTTCTTTCACTTTGTCGAGCTAATCGCTAACATAACCGCCAAAAAGATCGTAAGGGCGAATCTGTGACGAACGAAGGGAAAAGCGGCGCGTCCGACCCTCCCGCAGAGCCGAATGGTGCCATTCTTTGGGATCAGCGGCTCGCGCGCCTGATGGTGCGCCCGCTCATCGACAGCTCGGTGACACCGAATCAGATCACGACCGTGCGCCTTCTGACGGGTCTCGCGGCATGCGCGCTCATCGCCTGGGGCGGCGATCGAAGCTGGCTCAACTGGGGAGCGGCCCTCTTCATCTTCTCGAACCTGCTCGATCACGCCGACGGCGAGCTCGCGCGCCTCACCGGAAAATCGAGCCCGTTCGGACATTACTTCGATCTCGCCAGTGACGCTCTCATTCACGCGCTGTTCTTCAGCGCCCTGGGGTTCGCGGTCGCCGGCGGCCGGATCGGCGATTGGGCCATCGTCTTGGGAACAGTGGCGACCTGCGGCATCGGCACGCTCTTCTGGGTCTTTTCTCACCGAATGAAACTCTATGGCAAAGCCGAGCTCCAGCCGCGCTGGGCGGGTTTCGAGCTCGAGGACATCATGTATCTGCTGGCGCCGGTCGTTTGGCTCGGCTGGGAACTTCCGCTCTTGGTGATCGCCGGGGTGATGTCGCCGATCGCCGCGCTCGCTCTGTTGTGGCTGCATCGCCGGACGCTGTTCTCGGCCTCGCGCCGGGAGGGGCTATCGTGACGACCCTGGTGACCGGGGCCTCGGGCTTCGTTGGATCGGCGGTCGCCCGCCGAGTGCTTGCCGCCGGCCACCGGGTGCGTGTTCTCCTTCGCCCCGAGAGCGACCGGCGCAATCTCGAGGGCCTCGAGGTCGAAGTCGTGCACGGCGACCTGCTGGACCCGGATTCGCTCAAGCGGGCGGTAAAGGGGTGCGAGACGGTGTTTCACGTCGCCGCCGACTACCGTCTCTGGGTGCCGAAGCCCGAGAAGATGTACGCCGCAAACGTGCAGGGCAGCGTCGATCTTGCTCGCGCCGCAGCTGACGCGGGGGTCACGCGGATCGTCTATACGAGCAGCGTGGCGACGCTCGGACTCTCGCGCAACGGCACACCGTCCGACGAAGAGACACCATCGTGCCTCGAGGACATGATCGGCCATTACAAGCGCTCCAAATTTCTCGCCGAGGCGGAGATGCGTCGTCTCGTGCGGAAGGAGGGGCTGCCGATCGTCATCGTCAACCCGTCGACGCCCGTAGGTCCGCGCGACGTGAAACCGACGCCGACGGGCCGTCTCGTCCTCGAGGCCGCGGCCGGACGCATGCCGGCCTATGTCGATACCGGGCTCAACCTGGTCCATGTGGACGACGTGGCGGAGGGCCACCTGCTCGCGCTCGAACGCGGTCGAGTGGGCGAACGCTACGTGCTCGGCGGGACCAACATGAGCTTGCGTGAAATCCTTGCGGAAATTGCGGATATCGCCGGCATCACGCCGCCCAAAATCCGTCTCTCGACCGGCGTCGTGCTTCCTATCGCCTACATTGCCGAAGGGATCGCGCGCCTCTCGGGACGCGAACCGCGAGTCACGGTGGACGGCGTGCGCATGGCACGCAAGAAGATGTACTACTCCGCCGGCAAGGCGGCCCGCGAATTGGGTTTGACGGCGCGGCCCGTGCGCGAAGCCCTGGCGGACGCGGTCGCCTGGTTTCGCGACTCCGGCTATTGCTAAAGAACGTCCGGCCAGGTCCGCGACGACCGGCGTTCCCGCCGCCCTTCCGGTTGCATTTTTATCCCGAACCCCCAACACTGCGGCTTCGCTGGCGGTGCACGGCCCTTCGAAGGCGATAGGCGCCGGTTGGAATGCCTGGATATCATCCCAAAGGGGCCCGAGCCGGGATCCGATGCGTTACATTTCGATCCTCGCCGTGGTTTTGTCGATCTGCCTCGGCCCGATGAGTGGGGGGCTTCGGGCGGGGACGGCTTTGCCCGCGCCCGTTGCCGAACAGCTGCAGGCGGCCGCCGCGCGGGCCAGCCGGATGAGCCACGAAACGGCCTTCGGAGAGGCGGGGATTCGCCGCGCCCGGGCGGAAATGAGCACCGTCGTGATCAGCGCCATCGCGGTTCATCCCGAAGCGACCTACGCCATCGTCCACGAAGCGGTACGCTTGACACCCTCCTTGGCGCCGGCGGTCGTCGAGTCGGCGAGTGTCGCCTATCCGGGATACGCCGCACAGATTCACGGCGCGGCCGAGGGTGTTCCATCCTCGTTTTTTGCCCAGGCGACGACCTTGGAACCGGACCACGCCGCCGCGAGCTCGCGGGAGAGCGCGCCGTTCGAGCGGCCGGGCTTCTTCGGCATCAGCGAACTCTATGTTGGGGCACTGACCCATGACACCGGCGTGTTCGGCCGTTCGGAGGAAGACAGCGGTCCGGACATTGATCTTGGCGTCCGCTTCGCGGCGCTTCGCGGCGAGTTCTGGGATCTGATCGCCGCGCCGCGTCCCCATCTCGGCCTGCATGTGAACACGCAAGGAGACACCAGTCAGCTGTTTACCGGACTGACCTGGACCTTCGAGCTCGGTTACGGCGTCTTCGTCGGGGCCGATTTCGGCCTCGCCGTGCATGACGGCGAGCTCAGAACGAGCGACGACTCGACGAAGGAGCTGGGCCTCAGGGTCTTGTTCCGCGAGGCCGCCGAGATCGGCTTTCGCATCACGGACCGGAACTCCGTCTCGGTCGTCCTCGACCATATTTCCAACGGGGGGCTCGCCGATGAGAACGAGGGCCTTGATAATTTTGGCCTGCGTTACAGCTACATCTTCGGTGGCTGATGGTGGTTTTCACCACTTCGGGCATCGCCTTGCGCCGCTCTCCGCCCTTGATTCCCGTAGAAATTGAAGGTTTTGTCGTTTCTGTCATAATTTGGTAATGTCTGCGAATCTCGAACGGACCCACCGTTTCGTCGAAGGCGTATCCTACGCAAAGAGGGGGGAACTTGCCTGAGACGCCATTACTGGATCGCGTAAAGCTCCCGTTGGACATGCGCGATATGACGCTCAACGAGCTGAAACAGCTCGCGGGCGAACTCCGGGAGGAGACGGTCGACGCCGTGTCCAACACCGGGGGACATCTCGGTGCCGGGCTGGGCGTCGTCGAGCTCACGGTCGCGTTGCACCACGTCTTCAACACGCCCGAGGACCGCCTCATTTGGGACGTCGGCCACCAGGCCTATCCCCACAAGATCCTGACGGGCCGGCGCGACCGAATCCGGACCGTCCGCCAGCCCGGAGGTCTCTACGGCTTTACGAAGCGCTCGGAGAGCGAATATGACCCCTTCGGCGCGGCGCATTCCTCGACCTCGATCTCGGCGGGTCTCGGCATGGCGGTGGCCCGCGATCTTTCCGGCGGCAAGTGCCATGTCATCGCGGTCATCGGTGACGGCGCGATGTCGGCGGGCATGGCGTACGAGGCGATGAACAACGCCGGATCGATGGACACCCGACTCATCGTCGTCCTCAATGACAACAAGATGTCCATCGCGCCCTCACTCGGCGCGTTGAACGCCTATCTGTCCCGCCTGTTGTCGTCGCATTCGTTCCGTTCCTTCCGGGACAAGGCGCGGGAAGTCGCCAGCAAGCTTCCACGCGCACTCGAAACGGCGGCCAAGCGCGCCGAGGAGTATGCGCGCGGCATGGCCGTGGGCGGTACGCTGTTCGAGGAACTCGGATTCTTTTATATCGGTCCGATCGATGGCCACAATTTGGACCATCTCTTGCCCATCCTGAAGAACGTCCGCGATGACGAAACCACGCCGGGCCCGGTGTTGATCCACGTGGTCACCCAGAAGGGGCACGGCTATCCGCCCGCCGAGAAGGCGGCGGACAAATTTCACGGCGTCAGCAAGTTTGACGTGGTCACGGGCGAACAAGCGAAGAAGAAAGGCAAGGCGCCGTCATACACCTCCGTCTTTGCGAAGAGTCTGATTGCCGAAGCCGAGAAGGACGAGAAGATCGTCGCCCTGACCGCCGCGATGCCGGATGGCACGGGTATCGACAAGTTCATCGAGCGTTTTCCCGATCGCGGGTTCGACGTCGGGATCGCGGAGCAGCACGGCGTGACCTTCGCCGCCGGTCTTGCGGCCCAGGGATTTAAGCCGTTTGCCACGATCTACTCGACCTTCTTGCAACGCGCCTACGATCAAGTCGTGCATGACGTCGCGATCCAGCGCCTTCCCGTCCGCTTCGCGATCGACCGGGCCGGCTTGGTGGGAGCCGACGGGCCGACACATGCCGGCTCTTACGACATCACTTATTTGTCGACATTGCCCGGCTTCGTCGTGATGGCTGCGGCGGATGAAGGCGAACTCGTGCACATGATCAGAACGGCGGTTGCGATCGACGATCGCCCTTCGGCTTTTCGTTATCCGCGCGGTGAAGGGATCGGCGTCCCGCTGCCGGAGGAACCCAAAGCCTTGGAGATCGGTAAGGGGCGCATCCTGCGCGAAGGCACGGCGCTCGCGATTCTCTCCTTCGGGGCACGTCTGCATGAGTGTTTCAAGGCGGCGGACGAGCTCGCGGCGCGGGGCTTCTCGGCGAGCGTCGCGGATGCACGCTTCGCCAAACCTCTGGACGAAGACCTCATTCGCCGGCTCGTTCGTGAACATGAGGTCCTGATTACGATCGAAGAGGGCGCGATCGGAGGCTTCAGCGCCCATGTGTTGCACTTCCTGGCAAACGCCGGATTGCTGGATCAGGGCCTTAAGTTTCGCCCGATGATCCTGCCCGACCGCTTCATCGTGCACGGCACGCCGGCCGGGATGTACGAGGATGCCGGTCTGACCGCCTCCGATATCGTCAGCACAGCCCTTTCCGCCCTCGGGGTCGAAGGCAAAGCCGAACTGGCCCGCGGGGCCTGACCCGTTTCCCAATGCTAGAGAAGACGAGCGAGGCCACGATCGTGCCTACGGCGGGGGCCACGAACGAGATTGACGACGCGACGTTGGCCCAGGTCATCGACGAGGCGCGCGAATCCTATCGCGCCGAGCAGCGCCCCGGCGGATATTGGCTCTATGAGCTCGAGGCGGATGTCACGATCTCCGCGGAATACATCATGCTTCTCCACTACCTGGACGAGCGAGACCCGCCGCTTGAAGAGAAGATCGCGAAATACATCCGCACGATCCAGCATGACGACGGGGGCTGGCCGCTCTTCTGGAGCGGCCCTGCGGACATCAGCGCGACCGTAAAGGGCTATTTCGCGCTCAAGCTTGCGGGCGACGATCCCAACGCGCCCCATATGAAGCGGGCGCGCGATTTGGTTCTCGCCATGGGCGGCGCGGCCAAGAGCAACGTCTTCACCCGCACCACCCTTGCTCTCTTCGGTCAGGTGCCATGGCGTGCCGTGCCGACCATGCCGGTCGAGATCATGCTCTTGCCCAAATGGTTCCCGTTTCATCTCGACAAGGTGTCCTATTGGTCGCGCACCGTCATCGTGCCTCTTCTCATCATGATGGCCAAACGCCAACCGGCCAGGAATCCGACCAACGCCGGCATACGCGAGCTTTTCGTCACACCGCCTGAAGCGGAGCGCGCCTATTTTCGCGACGCGAACGGCGTTCTCGGCCACCTCTTCCGCGGCGTCGATAAGGTCCTGAAAACCACCGAGCCTATCTTTCCCAGGAAACTGCGCGAGAAATCGATAAGGCGCGGGCTCGAATGGATTCTCCTGCGCCTCAACGGCGAAGACGGCCTCGGAGGAATCTTCCCCGCCATGGCGAACAGCCTGATGGCCCTCGACGCCCTGGGATATCCGCGGGAGGATCCGACACGCCAGACGATCAAGCGCTCGATCGACCTCTTGCTGAGCGATGAAAAGGAAGGGGGGCTGCGTTACTGTCAACCCTGCCTCTCCCCGATCTGGGATACCTGCCTCGGCGGCCTCGCCATGCTCGAGGCGGGCGAGCCGGGGGATAGCGCCACCATGGAGAAGGCCTCCGGCTGGCTGCTCGAACGCGAGATCCTCGACGTCGTCGGCGACTGGGCGTCGCGGCGACCCGAAATCAAGCCGGGCGGTTGGGCCTTCCAGTTCCGTAACGATTACTATCCGGACGTCGACGACACGGCGGTGATCGGCATGCTCTTGCATCGGGCCGATCCGGAACGCTACGGCGAAGCGATCAAGCGCACGGCCCGCTGGATCGAAGGAATGCAGTGCAAGAGCGGCGGTTGGGGCGCGTTCGATGCGGACAACGAACATTATTATCTCAATTACATCCCATTCGCCGATCACGGTGCATTGCTCGACCCGCCGGAGATCGACGTCACCGGTCGCTGTGTCAGCTTCCTGTCACAAATAGGCTATTCGCGCGATCATCCGGCGATCCGAAAAGGCATCGAATTCATCAAACGCGACCAGGAGCCCGACGGTTCGTGGTACGGCCGCTGGGGCACGAACTACAT
>JAPUJA010000273.1 GCA_027296525.1 Pseudomonadota bacterium
TGTCGGCAATTGATGTATAGTCCGACGCAACCACCCGTAAGGCGCCGATGAACATACCGGAAGCCCTCACCTTTGACGACGTCACGCTGAAGCCCGCAGCGTCGGAGGTCTTGCCGAATCGGGTCGATACCCGGACCCGCCTCACACGAACGATCGAAATCGGCATCCCGATCATCTCGGCTGCCATGGACACGGTGACCGAAAGCGCGCTCGCCATCGCGCTCTCTCAGGCCGGGGGACTCGGCATCATCCACAAGAACCTCGGCGTCAAAGAGCAGGCCGACGAGGTCCGAAAGGTCAAGAAGTTCGAGGCGGGCATGGTCATCAACCCGGTGACCATCGGGCCGGACCAGACCTTGGCGGACGCGCTCGCGCTCATGCTCGAATACAAGATCTCCGGCATTCCCGTGGTCGAAGACGGCAGCGGACGGCTCGTCGGCGTGCTGACCAACCGGGACGTGCGCTTCGCGAGCGATACGACGGAGAAGGTCGTGGACCTCATGACCAAGAAGGGCCTCGTCACCGTCGAGGAAAGCGTCGACATGGAGGAGGCCAAGAGGCTTCTGCATAAGCACCGCATCGAGAAGCTGCTCGTCGTCGATGACGATTACCGGTGCATCGGCTTGATCACGGTCAAGGACATCGAAAAGGCCCAACTCTTTCCCGACGCCACGAAGGATGAGAAGGGGCGTCTCAGGGTCGGCGGCGCGACGGGCGTGGGTGATGACGGCGCGCGGCGCGTCGAGGCGTTGCTCGATGCGGGCGCCGACGTGATCGTCGTCGATACCGCCCACGGCCACAGCGCCGGCGTGCTCGCCTCGGTCGACCAGGTGAAGCGGCTCAGCAATTACACCCAGGTCATCGCCGGCAACGTGGCGACGAGCGAAGGCGCGCAAGCGGTGATCGATGCCGGCGCCGACGCCGTCAAAATCGGGATCGGGCCGGGCTCGATCTGCACCACGCGCGTCGTGGCCGGCGTGGGCGTGCCGCAATTCACGGCGCTCCTCGAGAGCACCGAAGTGTGCCGGCGGAACGGCGTGCCCGCGGTCGCGGACGGCGGCATCCGCTATTCGGGCGATCTCGCCAAGGCGATCGCGGCGGGCGCGGACTGCGCGATGATCGGCTCGCTCTTCGCGGGCACCGAGGAGAGCCCCGGCGAGGTCTTCCTCTATCAGGGGCGCTCCTACAAGGCCTATCGCGGCATGGGCTCGATCGGCGCGATGGCCGAGGGCTCGGCGGACCGCTACTTCCAGGAGGAGATCCGCGAGATGCTCAAGCTGGTGCCCGAGGGCATCGAGGGCCGTGTGCCCTACAAGGGCCCCGTGGCCCAGGTGATCAATCAGCTCGTCGGGGGCCTGCGCGCCGCCATGGGCTACACGGGCAATGCGACGATCGAGGCGATGCGGACGAACTGCGTCTTCCTGAGGGTCACGGGCGCGGGCCTGAGAGAGAGCCACGTCCATGACATCGCCATCACGCGCGAGGCGCCCAACTATCCGCCGCAACAAAGCTGAGCGCCTCGCCGCCGCTCCTCTCGTCCGATCACAATCCGGTGATCTGCACCGCTCCGAGGCTCGCTCCGGGGTCCGTGCGGTATAATCGAGAGAGCTCGAGGGGCGGTTGGGATGGTCCTTCGAGAGACACGGATCATGGAGATCGGAGCGATGAGAAAGCCATTGATTGTTACGGCCCTGGCGCTCGCCCTCGTCTTCGCCGTCACCTCCCTCGCCGACGCCGCGGCGACGCGATCGGATTCCTCCGGCCGCACGGCGAAGTATTTCGACAGCGGAATCGGAGCGATCGACGAGGGCGACTATGAGGAGGCGATCGAGCTTCTCAAGAGGGTGGTGAAGAAGGAGAAGAAGAACGCGGACGCCTACAGCATGCTCGGCTTCAGCTACCGGAAGCTTGGGGATTACGACAACGCTTTCCGCTATTATAAGAAGGCGCTGAAGATTGACCCCGATCACATGGGGGCCAATGAATATATCGGCGAGGCCTATGTCGAAACCGGCGACATCGCGAAGGCCGAAGAACACCTCACCGTACTCGCACGGCTCTGCCCAGGGGGCTGCGAGGAATATGACGATCTCGCCGAAGCGCTCGCCGCGTACAAGGCCGAGCATGGCGGTTGACGTGCCTCGCTCGGCCGGGTGATGCCCCGTCCATGACCGATCGCGTCCTGATTCTTGACTTTGGATCGCAGCTGACACAGCTCATCGCGCGCCGTGTGCGCGAGAACGGCGTCTATTGCGAGATCCGCCCCTTCAACGTCGGTCTCGATGAGGTCCGGGATTTCGCGCCCAAGGCGCTGATCCTCTCGGGCGGCCCGGCTTCGGTCACCGAGGCCCAGGCGCCGAAGGCGAGCTCCGCGTTGTTCGAGCTGGAGATCCCCGTGCTCGGCATCTGCTACGGCCAGCAGGCGATGTGCGCCGCGCTCGGAGGCGAGGTCGAGGGCGCGGGCGAGCGCGAATTCGGCCGCGCCTTCGTCGAGCTTTTGGAGCCGTGCGCGCTGTTCGATGGGGTCTGGCGCGCGGGCGGGCGCGAGCAGGTGTGGATGAGCCACGGCGACCGGGTGACCCGCTTGCCGGAGGGTTTCCGCGCGGTCGGGCGCACGGAGGCGGCGCCCTTTGCGCTCATCGCCGACGACGCGCGCCGGCTCTACGGCCTTCAGTTTCATCCCGAGGTCGTGCACACGCCCCACGGCGCCGCGCTCCTTCGGAACTTCACCCACCGGGTCGCGGGGTGTGAGGGCGATTGGACCATGGCGGCCTTTCGGATGAGCGCGATCGAGCGCGTGCGCGCCCAGGTGGGAAAGGGCCGGGTCATCTGCGGGCTCTCGGGGGGCGTCGACTCCTCGGTCGTCGCCGCGCTCTTGAATGAGGCGATCGGCGATCAACTTCTTTGCGTGTTCGTCGATACCGGGCTCTTGCGCGCCGGCGAGGCGGAAGAGGTCGCGGGCTACTTCCGCGGGCATTACAACATACCGCTCGTGGTCGAGGACGCGGGGGAGGAATTTCTCGCCAAGCTTGAAGGCGTCAGCGCGCCCGAGCAGAAGCGCAAGATCATCGGCGCGACCTTCATCGAGGTCTTCGAGCGCGCCGCGAAGGAAGCGGGCGGGGCCGATTTCCTGGCCCAAGGGACGCTCTATCCGGACGTGATCGAGTCGGTCTCCTTCACCGGGAGCCCGAGCGTCACGATCAAGTCGCACCACAATGTCGGGGGCCTGCCGGAACGCATGAATCTCAAGCTCGTCGAGCCCTTGCGCGAGCTCTTCAAGGACGAGGTGCGCGCGTTGGGACGCGAGCTCGGCCTGCCCGAACATCTCGTCGGGCGCCATCCGTTTCCGGGGCCGGGCCTCGCGATCCGCGTCCCCGGCGAGGTGACGCGCGAGAAGCTCGAGATCTTGCGGCGCGCCGATCGGATCTATATCGAGGAGATCCGAAACGCCGGGCTCTACGACGCGATCTGGCAGGCCTTCGTGGTGCTGCTTCCGGTTCGCACCGTCGGCGTCATGGGCGATGCGCGCTCCTATGAATACGCTTGCGCGCTGCGCGCGGTGACCTCGACCGACGGCATGACCGCCGACTTCTATCACTTCGATCCCGCGTTCCTGGGCTTCGTCGCCAACCGCATCGTGAACGAGGTCGAGGGCATCAACCGCATCACCTTTGACGTGACCTCCAAGCCCCCCGGCACCATCGAGTGGGAGTAGCGGAGCGCTTTCTGGTTTCCGCGTCCGCCTCGGAATACTATCGCCCGATGGGCTCGATAGGGGAGGCGGAGATGAAGCAACGAGTTTTCGATATCTTGAATCCGCACGGCGAGAGCGATCGGCTCGCGACGGTCGTGACGCTCTTTATTCTCGTCCTGATCGTCTTGAACGTGATCGCGGTTGTGATCGAGACGGTGGCGGGCGTGAGAGATAATTTTGGTGACTCGCTCTATGTATTCGAAGTGCTTTCGGTCGCCATTTTTTCGGCCGAATATCTCTTGCGGCTTTGGGCGTGCACCTGTGACGCGCGTTACCGCCATCCGGTGTGGGGCCGCCTGCGCTACGCCGTTTCCTTCATGGCGCTCGTCGATCTCCTGGCGGTATTGCCGTTCTTCCTTGCGTTCGTGATTCCAGCGGACTCGCGCTTCCTGCGGGTTATCCGTCTCCTTCGCTTGGTTCGCGTGCTCAAGATCGGCCACTACAGCGACTCATTCACCCTTTTGGGTCATGTGCTCGCCGCAAAGCGGGCGGAACTTTTAGTTGCGGTGCTCGCCGTGCTCATCATGCTCGTCGTGGCGTCGTGCCTGATGTTCTATGTGGAGAACGGTGCCCAGCCGGAGGCCTTCTCGTCGATTCCGGCGGCGATGTGGTGGGGAATGGCGACGCTCACCACGATCGGCTACGGCGATATCTATCCGGTTACCAGCCTTGGACGTCTCCTCGGCGGTATCATCGGCCTCCTGGGCATCGGTATTTTCGCCCTGCCCGCGGGGATCCTGGCCGGTGGACTTTCGGACGAGCTCGCCCAGCGCCGGCGCGGGCCCGAGCTTTGTCCCCATTGCGGCAAGGCGCTTGACCACCGGGCAACCGCCGGGTCGCCGGGCTAGGCTAGAGCGATATCC
>JAPUJA010000274.1 GCA_027296525.1 Pseudomonadota bacterium
CGCCGTCGAATCCTCGGGCGCGAAACTTCTCGATCGCGACCGGCGAAATGTCGATCCCCGACACCTCATGCCCTTTAGCGGCGAGCGCCTCGGCGTTGACGCCCGTGCCGCAACCGATGTCCAACACCTTCATCGGAGGCGATGACGGAACGAGGCGCAAGCTGTAGGCCTTGCTCGTACGCTCGAACTCCGCCTGGCGGCGATATTTCGCGTCGGAGATGCGTTGTTCCAGACCCACCATCGCCGGATGTACCCTTTCTTCGCGGTCCCTTCCGCTATCGCCCGGCCGCGTAGCGGTAGATGTCGAAACCGCCACGCGAGTCGAGAATGTCATAATGTTCCTGCACAAACGCCATGAGAGCGTCGGTGTGTGGCGTGTTGTATTTGTCCTCCCGATGATGGAAGACGAGCGTCGGCGGCGCGCCTTCGAGGGCCTCCAGAAGCCGGGCGACCTCGTCCTCGTCACGCAAGCCGACCGCCAAGTTGAAATACCGGGTCGGGTTGCGCCGGCCGGACAGGAAGTAGAGCTCCGGGTTCGCGGGCACCGCAAGGATGGCGCCCTCGGGCGGCACCTCGCGCTCGATGACGGCGAGAAGGTGGCGGTAGAGCTCGGCTTCCGCCGCTTCGATCCTGAGCCCGTGGCGTTCGAGCCCCTCGGCGGGGACGAGGTCGATCCGCTCGCCCGCCGCGATTCCGGCGAACCCGCGCGAGATCGGCTGACCCGCCTGATAATAGAGCCCGACCGCCGAGACGGCCAAGGCAAGGAGCGCCGGCGCCAAGGCCTTGAGGCCACCCCCGTGACGCGCGCGCCCGTGACGCGCGCCCGCGCTCGTGAGCCAGAGGAGAGCCGCGAGCGTCAGACCGGTGCTGTAAAAAAGGTAGACCGTGATCTGAAAATGGACCGAGACGAAGGCGTAGAATAGCGCGAGGATGGGAAGCGGGTGCAGGACATCGCCCCGCGCGCCGCCGCGCCGGAGCCGCAAGAAGAGAACGCCCGCAAGCCCGGCCGGGGCCAAGGGAAGCAGCAGCCAGAAAAGACCGTTGAGGACCGCCGCGACGCTCTCGAAAGCGACGATTTGGCGGGCCCCCTGGATCATGTAGAGGACGAAACTCATCTGGCGGACGAAGTCCAATCCGGTGAGCCCGAAGGCGGAAAGGACGGTGTCGTCGAGCCAGTACCCGAGCGAGCCGTGAACCAGGTGGTAGATGAGGAGCGGCGCCCAGGCGATCATCCCGCCCAAGGCCAGTCCCGGAACGAGGCCGAGCACGGAGCGGTTGGCCGCGGCCCCGTTGAACCAAACCCAGACGAGCAGGGCGAGCGGCCCGATCCCGAACATCACGAAGGCGAAGGGGTCCTTGATCCGGGCGAGATAAAAAACGAGCCCCGCCACCATCACGGCGAGGATGAGCCGTGCGAGCGCGCGCTCCCGCCCGTTCCTCCCCGGTGGGGCCTCACATAAGAGATAGGTGAGCACGCCCATCGCGACGAAGATCCCGGTGAGCTGACGGAAGAGGAAGATCGCGATGACGAGGAAGCCGACGGTGACGAGGCGCGCGCGGCTCTCGCGCGGCATCCAGGCGAGCGCGCCGATGACCCCGATGGCCAGCGCGAGACAGTACCAGTGGGCCGCCGGGTCGAGGAATTGGACGAAGGAGAGCGCCGTCAACGCGATCGCCCCCGATCCGGCGAGAAGAGCGCCGCGCGGCAGCAGGAGAAAATAGATCAGGCCGGCCTGAACGAGGCCGAGCGCGACCAGAGGATAACGCAGACTGACCAGCTCACCGCCGAACAGCCAGAGCGCCGCGGCGTTCACGAAGTTGGCGTATCCCGGGCGGACATCCTGGAAGTCCCGGTTGAGGACCTCGCCGCTCAAGAGGCGATCGGCGCGGTGGGCCGAACCCCCTTCGTCCGGCGGCCACCAAAACTGATCGTGGAAATAGCTGAGAATGAGGGCGACGCCGGCGGCGACGAACAGGAATGTCACGATCCGCACGAGGCGCTGACGATCGACCACGCCCGATCCCCTCGGCGCCACGCCCGCCTGCGTCACGGCCTTATCCGCCGACACAACAGAAACGCGAAATCACCGCCCCCCCCCGCGACCGTTTCGTTCATGAATTATCGCGAGGTAGCGATTCCGAAATGTCGACCGACGCCCTTTCGACGCACCTTCCAGATCACGCCGTCGACGATATAGTGGTGGAAATTGATAATCTGATAGATCACGACAAGGATCGCAAGCGAAGCGAAGGCCATGTTGAGGCCCAGATAGAGCAGGCTCGAGATGGCAAAACAGATGAGCAGATAGCGCCAAGCATTGCGCGTCTGGCTGATCGTCGACAGAAAAATCGCCTTTGGATCGATCCCATCCTTGTACCGGTTGTTGTTGTAGAGCCAAACGATCGCGATGTACTGAGCATTGTGCCAAATGTTGATGACCAGCCAACCCGCGTTGATGTCGTCGATCATCAGATAGCCCACATAGAAAATAGCGTAGTGGCTGAGAAGATAAAGCGTGTGCGCGAGAGGCAACCGCCCCTTCCACAACATCGTGGCCCGTGAAATCAGCCACCAGGCGAAGGCGGCGACCGCCGCGATCCCGACCAGGTCGACGGCGAGCTCGGGCACCGGTATGACCTTGAGCTCGAGCCCGAGAAAGGAGCCCGGGTCCTGGTAGGAGCGGTGAAGGATTCCCCAGAGCGGCAAGAGATAGAAGGCGATCTTGCTGAGATGCTCGTTCTCTTCCGTGATGCCGCCGGCCTTGCGCCGGTAGATTTGCGCGATCCCCCAGCTTTGCCGGGTGTAGTGAAACCACTGCCAATAAAGATAGAGGCTGGCGAGCGCCCACAGCCCGAGGAAATAGGCCAAGAGCCCCGTGCCCGCGACGAGCAGGGGCGGAACACCGAAGATCAGGAAACGATGCTTGAGGAAGCTCTCGCGATCGAAGCAGAGCCGCGTGTAGGTCGAAATGACGTGGTGGTACCCGAGGAGC
Source organism: Pseudomonadota bacterium (assembly GCA_027296525.1). Taxonomy (GTDB): domain Bacteria; phylum Pseudomonadota; class Alphaproteobacteria; order UBA828; family JAPUJA01; genus JAPUJA01. The sequence continues at coordinate 2,994 of JAPUJA010000274.1, forward strand.
CAGATATTGGCCAGAAAGACGATCGGGAAGATCTCAGGCACCTGCACAGCGACCAAGCCGCTGATCAGCGCAACCGCCGCAATCCCCAGGATGAAACCGAGATCGAAGCTTGGCGCGCGCAACCAGGCGGCCGGAAGGGTCCTCGTCTCGCTCGCTACGCTCATCTCTCGCTCACCGATGCCCTCGCCGGGAGGCTCCACTCCGGAGTCGGACCGGATCGCGCCGAGCCTAGCGAGGAGTGCTTAACGTCCTGTTAATCTCGTTCCGTAAATCCCTTTGAAAATAAGAACTAATCACGATCCGCCCGACGGGGAGGGCCGGATCGGCCGAGGGCCGGATCGGCCCGCCAAGCAGCCAGTGGGCCAGACGGCCAGTGGGCCAGACGGCCACCTGAGGCCACCGGCTTGCTCAGGAAAACGCTCCGGGCGCGGCCCCAATAAGCCCTCGAAGCAGATCGAAATCGTGCCTCTCGAGGGGCTCTCAAGGCCCGGGCTTCGGCCTTCGAAAGGGCCGGCCGCGTTCTGTTGCAACGCCTCTGGGAGTGTGCTACCTATCGCGGGCCTTGCGGGTGGGATGGGCCCGGAAGTGCTTGTTTTCAGGCGTTTTTTTGTGTCATATCGGCTGTTCTTTTCGACAACGCCGTAGCCGAGGGGTCCCTAACAATTGGCGACTGAAAAGGCAGGGGTGCGCGGCCTTGCGGGCCGCTATGCTACGGCTCTGTTCGAGCTGGCCGAGGAGCGGGGAGAGTTGGACGGCGTCGACCAGGATCTTTCCGGACTGACGGCGATGCTCGATGAGAGCCCCGATCTGGTGCGGCTCGTGCGCAGCCCGATCTTGAGCCGGGCGGAACAGGCACAGGCCATGGCCGCGCTCTTGGAGCGGGCCGGAGCGCAAGTCTTGAGCCGCAATTTCGTGGCCCTTCTCGCCGAGAAACGGCGTCTGTTCGCCCTTGCGCACATCATCGAGGCCTTCCGCGCCAAGCTCGCGGCGCACCGCGGCGAAATCTCGGCGGAAGTCACCTCGGCCGCGGCGCTGAAACCCGCCCAACTCGAGGCCATCAAGAGCGCGCTGAAGCGCGCGGTGGGGCATGATGTCACCCTCGCCGGGCGGGTCGATCCGGGCCTGATCGGCGGGCTCGTCGTGCGCGTCGGCTCGCGCATGATCGACAGTTCGCTGCGGACGAAACTCCTGAACCTGCAGCTCTCCATGAAAGAGGTTGGATAATGGAAATCCGCCCCGCTGAGATCTCCGCGATCCTCAAAGAGCAGATCGCCAATTTCGGCACCGAGGCGGACGTCGCCGAGGTCGGCCAAGTGCTTTCCGTGGGCGATGGGGTCGCGCGGATCTACGGGCTCGACAATGTCCAGGCCGGCGAAATGGTCGAGTTCCCGAACGGCATCAAGGGTATGGCGCTTAACCTCGAGGAAGACAATGTCGGCGTCGTCATCTTCGGCGAAGACCGTAACATCAAGGAGGGCGACGTCGTCAAGCGCACGCAAACGATCGTCGACGTCCCGATCGGTAAAGAGCTCCTGGGCCGCGTCGTCGACGCGCTGGGCAATCCGATCGACGGAAAAGGGCCGATCGAGACCAAGGAGCGTCGACTCATCGAGGTCAAGGCGCCGGGCATCATCCCACGCCAGTCCGTCAGCGAGCCGGTACAGACCGGAATCAAGGCGCTCGATGCGCTGATCCCGATTGGTCGTGGCCAGCGCGAGCTCATCATCGGCGACCGGCAGACCGGCAAGACGGCGATCGCGCTCGACACCATCATCAACCAGAAGTCGATCAACCAGAGCAACGACGAAAGCCGCAAGCTCTATTGCATCTACGTCGCCTGCGGGCAGAAGCGCTCCTCGGTGGCACAACTCGTGAAGACGCTGCAAGATTTCGGCGCGCTCGAATATTCGATCATCGTCGCGGCCACCGCGTCCGAGCCGGCGCCGCTGCAGTTCCTCGCGCCCTACGCCGGCTGCA
>JAPUJA010000275.1 GCA_027296525.1 Pseudomonadota bacterium
TCATCGGCTCGGCGCGCGGCTCGATCGCCGATCCGTTTTTGCCAAAGAAGATCGAGGAAGGCCGGCTCGACGACATTCGCGAGTGCATCGGCTGCAACATCTGCATCTCGCGGTGGGAGCGGGGCGGGGTTCTCGTCTGCACCCAGAATCCGGTTGCGAACGAGGAGTACCGGCGCGGCTGGCACCCCGAGAAGGTCGAGAAGACGAAGGATCCCTGCTCGGTCCTGGTGGTCGGCGCCGGGCCGTCGGGCATGGAGTGCGCGCGCATCCTGGGCGAGCGGGGCTATGACGTCCATCTCTGCGAGGCCGACGACGAGATCGGCGGCCATGTGCGTTACGTGATGCGCTTCCCGGGGCTCGCCGAGTGGGGCCGCGTGATCACCTACCGCCAGATCCAGCTCGACAAGCTCAAGAATGTCGAGATCCATACGGGCACCCGCTTGAGCGCCGACGACGTGCTCAAATACGGCGCCGACAAGGTCGTGATCTCCACGGGCTTCGACTGGGAAGGAGACGGCACGAGCGTCAACGGCAACGAGCCCATTCCCAACATCGACGCCTCGACGGCGCAGTTCTGCACGCCCGAGCAGATCATGGCCGGCAAGGAGGTCGGCGAGAGGGTCGTCGTGCTCGACGCCGATGGCTATTACACGGGCGTGAGCCTGGCCGAGATGATGGCCGATCAGGGCAAGGACGTCTCCATCGTCACCCATCTGCCGAGCGTCGCGCCCATGACGGACTACACGCTCGAGTCGGTGAACCTGCACCGCATGATCCATGAGAAGGGGATCAAGAAATACACGGACAATTGGGTCGAGGAGGTGGATCCGGGAAACCTCGTGAAGATCAAGATCTTCAACATCTATCGTGACGGCTATCGGCGCACGACCGATCCGGTCGGGGGCGAGGTGCCGCGCCGCGTCGGCACCGAGTTCGAGATGCTCGAAGCGGATACCGTGATCCTCGTGACCGGGCGTCGCTCCAACGACCAGCTCTTTCTCGATCTCAAGGATCGAAAGAATGAGTGGCAGAAGGAAGGCATCCGGGCGATCTATCCGGCCGGCGATTGCTACGCGCCCCGGCAGATGGCCGACAGCATTTACGACGGCCACCGGATCGCGCGCGAGTTCGACTCAGGCAACCCGCGCCGGCCTCTGCCCTTCATCCGCGAGCGGATGATCTGGGGGCAGGACTCGATGCCGACGCTCTGAGCGGCTGTTTTAACGTGCTCGCCGCTACAAGCGGGCGGGTTAACGGGTGAAGTCGCTGACGCGGCCAGCGGTCTCGGGATCGAGGAAGCTTCGGATCGTCGCCTCGGTTTCGATGCGGAGCGCGCCTTCGACATCGAGCGAGCCGGCGCGGGCGAGCGCGCGTTTAAGATCGCGGACCGACCCTTGGGGAAGCGCCGCGATCCGCTCCGCCGTCTCTTGAGCGACCTCGAAGACCGCCGCGTCGGGCACGACCTTCCAGGCGAGCCCCATATCGAGGGCCTCCGCCGCCCCGAATTGCTCGCCGAAGAGAATCATCTCACGGGTTCGTTTGAGCCCGACCATGCGGGGAAGGAGCGCGGTCACGGCACCGGTGGGAAACATTCCCCACTTGATCTCGGGAAAGAAGCATTTCGTGCTCTCGGCGAAGACCGTGAGATCGCAGTCGATCACCCATTCCAGGCCGCCGCCGACCGCCCAGCCGTGGATCGCGCCGACGACCATCTTATCGCCGAGCACAATCGCGCGCGTGATGTCCTGTATCGCTTCGACGAAGCGCCGCGTGAGCTCTTCGCCTCTGGTCTGGTCCTCGAAGTCCTTGAGGTCGTCGCCCGAGCAGAAGGCGCGGCCCGCGCCGCGCAAGCAGAGGACCTTGACCGCGTCCTCCGCTTGCGCTTGCGTTAGAGCCGCGTGAAAGTCGGAAAGGAGCTCGGCGTTGAGCGCGTTCAGGCGTTCCGGCCGATTGAGTATGAGAGTCCGCACGCCGTTCCTGTCCTCGCTCAGAACCGTTCCCGTCATGATGTCTCCTCGCGTATTACGCGCTGGGTCTTGCCTTCGCTGCGCGGCAGCGAAAGGGGAGCAAGCAGATCGACGCTCGCCGAGACGCGCGCCTCATCCTTGATCGCCGAGGCGATCGCCTCGGCAAGCGCGGGCGAGGCCTGCACGCTTTGAGCCAGCTCGGCCTCGACGGGAAGCCGGTCGTAGGGTCCCGGCCCCCGAAGCACGATCCGAAACTCACCCGAAAGCTCCTCGAAGCGATTGATCACGCCGCCGATCGCGGTCGGAAAGACATTGATGCCGCGCACGATCACCATGTCGTCGCTTCGCCCGAGCACGCGAAAGCGGGGCGCGGTGCGCCCGCAGGCGCAAGCCCCCGTTTCGGTGATCGTGATCAAATCGTTGGTGCGGAAGCGCACGAGCGGTTGCGCTTCGCGTGCGAGATGAGTGAGAACGAGCTCGCCGGTCGCGCCTGCGCGCCAGGGCAAGGGCTCGCCGTTCTCGGGCTCGATCAGTTCGGGGTAGAGCACATCGAGTCCGACGAAGTGGAGATCGTTGTTCTCGGCGCACTGGCTCGCGAAATTGCTGAAGACGTCGGACACGCCGTAATTCGCGTTGCGCGCCGCAAAACCCCAGGTCTCCTCGAGCCGCGCCCGAAAGCTCGGATTGTCGAGCCCCGCTTCGCCGCCGAACAGGCCGAGCTCGAGGCCGAGATCGCGGGGCGTGATGTCGGGGAAGTGCTCGGCGATCGTCTGCTCGAGCACGGCCGGATAGGAGGGCGTGCAATGGATCGCCGTGACCTTGAGATCCTGGATCGTCCGGATGAGAAGTTCGCTCCCGCCCACGCCGAAGGGGATGACCGTCGCGCCCGTGGCCTCGAGCATCGTGTGATCGGTAAAGCCCCCCATCCACATCTGGTAGTTGAGGCAGTGGACCACGATATGCCCCGGCCCGAGCCCGGCCGTGCGGTGCGCGCGCGCGCCCACCAGGGCGGTCTGGAACGCGTCGGCCTCGGTCTGCGCGATGTTCATGGCCCGGCCGGTGGTGCCCGATGTGCGGTGGATCCGCATCACCTGTGCGGGTGCGACGGCGAGATAGTCGCCGAAGGGCGGCGTGGCGGCTTGGGATTCGCGCAGCATCACCTTGTCGCAGAGCGGAAGGCACGCGATCTCATCGAGTTTCTCCGGCGCCGCGCGGCCCTCCCACAGCCGCCGAAGGAACGGCGAGCTTTGCTCGAGGTAGGCGCGCTGGGTTTCCCAGCGGCTCCGTTGAAGCTCCGACAGCTTGTCGAGGGGCCAGAACTCCTGGCTGTCCGAAGTCAGCGATCTCCCTCCGCGTTCCATGCTTTTGGCGGCTCTTGGCGCGTTGACTCGCCGAAGGCCGCGACCTAACGTAACCCATTGAATGTTCGGTAATCAATCGGCGGGAGACGAGGGCCGTCGGCGCGTCGGCGCGCGCTTGAAGGGTTGAGGGAAAGCCGATAAGAGTGCCATCCGCCCGACCGTCCCGGCGAGGGGCAGGAGGGCAACGGAGCCGCCGGTAAAGCGCGGCCGGAAGAAGAACCGATGGTCGAGGGAGATACAGTCGAAAGGGAAGCGTCGCGCCCGGTGCTTCGCGTCGAAGGCCTGACGACCCATTTCGAGCTGCCGAGGCGGACCGTGCGCGCGGTCGAGGATGTCAATCTCGAGGTCCATCGGGGCGAGACCGTCTGCATCGTGGGCGAGTCCGGCTCGGGCAAGAGCGTTACCGGGCTTTCGATCCTGCGCCTCGTGCCCAAACCGGGGCGCATCGTCAGCGGGCGCATCGAGCTCGACGGTCAAAACCTTCTTGATCTGTCGCCGGCCCGTATGGAGAAGATCCGGGGTCCGGGCGTCACCATGGTCTTCCAGAATCCGCGCGCGGCGCTCGATCCCTTCTTTACGATTGGCGACCAACTGGTCGAAACGGCGTCCGTCCAGATGGGACTAAAACGTCGCGAGGCGCGAATCCAAGCCAAAGAATTTCTGTCCGCCGTGCGAGTCCCTCAGATCGACCGAATCATGGCGGGATACTCCCATCAATTGAGCGGCGGGGAATGCCAAAGGGTCATGATAGCGATGGCGCTGATGTGCCAACCTAAAGTCCTAATAGCCGACGAGCCCACGAGTGCGCTGGATGCAAAAGTCCAATCCGAACTCCTGGCGTTGCTCATTGAGCTCAAGAACGAGTTCAAGATGACCATTATCCTCATCACCCACGACTTTGGCGTGGTGGCGGAGATGGCAGAACGAGTCAACGTCATGTATGCCGGAAGAATCGTAGAGACGGGGGCGGCCAAGGACGTTCTATCGTCTCCGCAACATCCCTACACCATAGGCCTTCTGGAATCCGTACCCAAAGTCGGCGAGCGGTCCCGGCGGTTGAAACAGATAGAAGGACAACCACCGGACCCCAGTGCGCTGCCCCCAGGTTGTGCTTTTGCCCCCAGATGCCCTGAACGGGTGCCGTTTTGCGAACGAGTCGAGCCGCGGCTTGAACCCGTTAGCCGCGAGAGGCTTGCCTCTTGCCATCTTAGAGGCGACTTGCCTCCGGAACTTGAGATACCGGAAGCCTCCACCTAGGCACGGGAATGGCTGAGCAAAAGACATTGATCCAGGCAAACGGCGTCTGTCGGGATATCCCGATCAAGAAAGGGATCATTTTCCCGCGGCAGGTGGGCATGTTGCACGCCGTGAATAACGTTTCGATATCCGTCTACGCGGGAGAGACGTTGGCGCTCGTCGGTCAATCCGGAGCCGGGAAAACAACACTGGGCCTGATGATGCTCGGGCTTATCGAGCCAACGTCCGGTGAGATTGTCTTTGACGGTCAAAATCTTTTAGCCGCCACGAGGGAGCAGCGCCGTAAGATCGTTCAGGATTCGCAGCTCGTCTTTCAGGATCCGGTGGCATCGCTCAACCCCCAGCTGTCCGCCGGACAGTCTATTGAATTGCCCCTTTTGAACCTGGGATGGGAAAGAAAAAAACGCCAAGAGCGTGTCCGGGAGCTCCTCGATATGGTGAGCCTCAGCCCTTCACACGCCACCCATTATCCTCATCAGTTCAGTGGTGGTCAGGCCCAAAGGGTGGCCATAGCACGGGCGCTGGCGGGGAGCCCGAGATTCGTCGTACTGGACGAGCCGGTTTCGGCCCTGGACGTCACCATCCAAGCCCAGATCATCAACCTGCTCAAGGATTTGCAGGCGAGACTCCAATTGACCTATCTGTTTATCGCACATAACCTTGACGTCGTGTACTACATGAGTGATCGCGTGGCAGTAATGTCTCACGGTCGCTTGGTCGAACTCGGAGAATGTGACGAAGTAATCAGGAATCCCAAGCACGAACTTACCAAAGAACTCGTCTCTTCATCTATATAGACATCTATATAGATGCCGGATCTTCCACTCGGGTCCGCGTCAGAGAAACACGAGAACAGAGTGATCAGGGAGATGGACCCATGTCGATAATCAAAATATTCGGGTTAACGGTTTTAGCCTTCCTCGTGCCTGCGGCATTTGGCATGAGCGTGGCCGAGGAGCCACGCGAGGGAGGGACGCTGATCGTTGCCAACGAGGCCGAACTCGGCGAATTGGATCCGCACATCACATGTGCCACCAGCACAGCGCGATGGGTGATGAACCATATCGCCGAACCCCTCGTCCAGCAGGACATGACGGATGACCAATCTATTCCGCCACCGCTTATCCCG
>JAPUJA010000276.1 GCA_027296525.1 Pseudomonadota bacterium
GCGAGCTCAGGCGGTACAACGAGACGGCGCTTCAGGAAAACATGGTCGTTACCATGGAGCCCATGGTGAACGTCGACGGGCTCGGCGGCTTCCGCCATCACGATATATGCCGAATCAAAAAGGGCGGCATCGAGAATTTGAACACCTTCCCGCGCGGCGTTCTGCTGGTCACCGATGAAGGCAAGCTCGAGGAGGTGTGGACTCCGTAATGCCGCCGCGCACCGATTTTGGTACGATGCCGAAGAGCCCGCAGCGCGAAATTGGGAGAGCTCACGCCATCATTAGGGGAATGAAATCGCCGGGCGGGGGCGCCGTTATTGGGGATAGAGAACATGGCGGGAAGTCTGTCCGCTGACATCGGAGGGACGTTCACCGACCTCGTTCTGCTCGACGAGGAGGGAAACATTCATGTCGAGAAGACGTCATCCACGCCTGATGACTTCAAGCTGGGCGTCCTGACCGGGGTCGACAAGGTCTTGCACACGGCCCGGACTGAGGTTGGAAACGGCCTTTCCCTGGCGGAGCTCGATTATTTCGTTCACGGTGCGACCGTCGTTTTGAACGCGCTGCTTCAACGAAAGCTTCCCAAGACGGCGCTCGTCACGACCCGGGGCTTTCGCGACGTGCTCGAGATCATGCGCACCAACAACCCGCGCATGTACGACCTGAAGTGGATCAAGCCCAAACCGTTGATCCCGAGACACCTCCGCTTCGAGGTCACCGAACGCGTTCGCCATACGGGCGAAGTCGTCCATCCCCTTGACGAGGCGGACGCGCGCGCCGTAGCGCGACAGATCAAGGAGCGGGACATTCTGGCCGTCGCCGTCTGCTTCCTCCACGCCTACGCGAATCCGGAGCACGAGCGGCGGTTTCGCGACATCTTCCTTGAGGAACACCCGAACGCGATGGTCACGATTTCCTCGGACGTGGCGAGCGAGCTTCGTGAGTTCGAACGCAGCTCGACGGTCTCGATCAATGCGAGCACCATACCGATCATCACCTCCTATCTCGATGGCCTGAGCCGCGAGCTCAAGAAGCGGGGTCTCAAGCGCGACCTCTTCGTCATGCAGTCGAACGGTGGAATCATCACGGCCCAGACGGCGCAAACGCTCCCTGTGCGCACCGTGATGTCCGGACCGAGCGCCGGTGTGGTGGGCGCGCAGTTCATCGCAAACCAAATCGATCTGGCGAACGTCGCCACCATCGATATGGGCGGCACGAGCAGCGACATGGGCGTCATCTCCGACGGGCTCGCCCGCACCGTCGATGAAAGCAGCGTCGAAGGCCTGCCGATCATGGCGCCGATGATCGAGGTCCTGTCGATCGGCGCGGGCGGCGGCAGCATCGCGTGGCTCGACGCGGGTGGCGCCCTGCGGGTCGGTCCCCAGAGCGCGGGCGCGATGCCGGGCCCGGTGTGTTACGGCCGAGGCGGTGTGGAGCCCACGGTTTCGGACGCCTGTGTCATGCTCAACCGGCTCAACCCCGATTATTTCCTGGGCGGTGAAATGACGCTCGACCATGACGGTGCCGAGCGGGCGGTCCGGGAGAAGATCGCCGAACCGCTCGGGATGAACGTCATGGATGCCGCGGACGGGATTATTCGTGTCGTCACGGCAAACATGGCGAAGGCCATCCGGTCGATCCTGATCGCCCGAGGGTACGATCCGCGCGAGTTCGTGCTCATGGCCTTCGGCGGCGCGGGCGGGATGGTGGCCGGCGACCTCCTGAGGATCGGCGACGTCTCGAAGGTCGTCGTCCCCAACAACCCAGGCGCCGTTTCGGCCATCGGCATGTTGGCGACAGACTTCCGCCACGACTTCGCCCAATCGAATATCCAGGCGTTTTCCGACGTGGACTGGGCGGACGTCAAGGACATCTTGTTCTCCTTAAGAGACAAAGGGATCGAAAGGCTGGGGAGGGAGGGGGTCGTGGAGGCGGATGTCCACACCGAGTACGTTCTCGATCTCCGTTACATCGGCCAGGATTACTATCTTCGCGTCTACGTCGATATCGACAATCTCACGAGTGATGGTATACAGGCCGATTTCAACAAGCTGCACGAGGAAACCTACGGCTTCGCGAATCCGGAGTTCGCGGTCGAGATGGTCAACGCGCGGGTCTTTTCGACCGGACGGATGCAGCGCCCAAAACTGCCCGAGCTTTCGCCGCGCGCAGGCGCCGACGGACCGCTCGCCCGGAAGGCACGGCGAAGCCTTTATTTTGACGGGAAAAATATCGATACTGATATCTACGACGTAACGGCGCTCAAAGCCGACGACATGATCGTGGGTCCCGCCGTCATCGAAGACCCGCGCTCGACGATCGTGATCATGCCGGATCAGAAGGCTGCGGTGGATCAATACCGCAATCTCGTCATCGAACCTGCCGGTTGAGATCACAACACCGGGTTGGTCGGAGGACAGAACCATGGCGAAACCTATTGCGGCTCCTCGGCTGGAGAACATTGCGAAAGTCGATCCGGTGACGCTCGAGGTTGTGCGCGCGGGCCTCGCCTCAATCATCAGCGAGATGTCCATCACGCTCAATCGGACGTCCTATTCGACGATTCTTCGCGAGATCAACGACTACAGCTGTGTGCTGTTCGATGCCGAAGGCCGGTTGCTCGCCCAGGGCGAAGGCATTCCGATTTTCAATGGCAGCATGAACTTCGTCATCGATGCCGTGCTGGAGAAATACCCCCTCGCCAAGATGAGGCCCGGGGATATCTACCTCTCAAACGATCCCTATACGGCCGGCGGAACCCACAAGAACGACATCAACGTCGTCATGCCCATCTTCTGGAACGGCGAACTCGTCATGCTCGCCGCGAACAAGGCGCATCACCTCGATATCGGTGGCAAGGATCCTGGAAGTTGGTCCGCGGATGCGCGCAACACCTATCAGGAGGGGATCTGTCTGCCCGTCCTCAAGCTCGCGACCGACGGCGTCATGAACGAGGCGGTCATCGAGATCCTGATGGCTAATCTGCGCACGCCTGAGCTTTCCCGGGGTGACTTCGCAGCTCAGATCGCGGCGCTCAAGACCGCCGAGGTGCGCGCCCATGAAAGATCG
>JAPUJA010000277.1 GCA_027296525.1 Pseudomonadota bacterium
CACGCGCGCCCACCTGGTGGCGCTTATCGTTCCCGATCCGCAGGCCGTCGAGCGCTGGGCCGCGGCCTATGGCAAGGAGGCCAAGCTCCACCGCCTCGCCGACGACGCCGATTTCGTGGAATGGATCGGCAAGGCGGTCGAGCGCGCCAACATGGACCTGTCGAGCATCGAGCGGATCAAGCGCTTCACCCTCGCCCATGAGCCCTTCACGGTCGAGAACGGTCAGCTCACCCCCACGCTCAAGGTCCGTCGTCACAACGTCGTCAGGATCTACGGACCGGCGCTGGACGCGTTGTACGGCCGGTGAGTGACGCGGGTGGAGCGGCGCTCGGCTCCGATGACGCTCGACCGTCGGGCGTCTGCTATACTCTGCTCCGTGACGGTCGGGCCTTGTGTCGGCGAACGGGACGGTAATGGGATTGGCTCTGGTCAACCTCGACGACAAATACGCCCTCGCAAAGGGCCGGGTGTTTCTCTCGGGCACCCAGGCGCTCGTGCGTCTGCCCATGCTCCAGCGCCGGCGCGACGAGGCGGCGGGGCTCAAGACCGCCTGCTTCATCTCGGGCTACCGCGGCTCGCCCTTGGGCGGCTTCGATCGGGCACTCTGGCAGGCCAAGGCCTTCGTCGAGCGCCACGGCATCCATTTCGTACCGGGGGTGAACGAGGACCTCGCCGCCACGGCCGTGTGGGGAAGCCAGCAGGCGGGCTTCGACGCGCAGGCGACTCAGGACGGCGTTTACGCCATCTGGTACGGCAAGGGGCCCGGTGTCGATCGCTCGGGCGACGCCTTCAAGCACGGCAACATGGCGGGGAGCGCCACCCATGGCGGGGTGCTCGCGATCGCGGGCGACGACCATGTCTGCGCCTCCTCGACCCAGCCCCATCAGAGCGAGTACGCCTTCGTCGACGCCATGATGCCCGTGCTCAACCCCGCGAGCGTGCAAGAGCTTATGGACTATGGCCTGATCGGCTGGGCGCTGTCGCGCTACGCGGGCCTCTGGGTCGGCCTCAAGACCGCCGCCGACACGGTCGAGGCCTCGGCCACCGTGACGCTCGATCCGCACCGCATCGAGCCGCTCGCGCCCGAAGACTTCGCGCTGCCGGAAGGCGGGCTCAACATCCGCTGGCCCGACTCCTCCCTCGATCAGGAGCGCCGGCTGCACGAGCAGAAGATCCCAGCCGCGCTCGCCTTCGCCCGGGCCAACGGGCTCGACCGCACGGTGCTTGGCGATGAGCGCGCACGCTTCGGCCTCGTCGCCACCGGCAAGGCCTATGGCGATCTCTTAGAGGCGCTCGAGATGCTGGGGATCGGCGCCGATCAGGCGCGGCGCCTCGGCATCCGGGTCTACAAGGTCGCCATGAGCTGGCCCTTGGAGCCCGAGGGCGCGCGGCGCTTCGCCGATGGGCTCGAGGAAATCCTCGTCGTCGAAGAGAAGCGCGGCCTGGTCGAGAGCCAGCTCAAGGAGATCCTCTACGCGTGCGCGAACGCCCCGCCTATCGTCGGCAAGCGGAACGAGAAGGGCGAAGCGCTCCTGCCCTCGGCCGGCGAGCTCAATCCCCTTCGCATCGCCCGGGCGGTTGCGGCGCGCTTCGCGCGCTTCGACGAAGGCGGCCATCTCGGCGATCACATCGCCTATCTCGATGGACTCGAGAAACCAGCCGACGCACGGGGCGGGCCCCAGCGGCGGCCCTATTTCTGCTCCGGTTGTCCCCACAACAGCTCGACCAAGGTCCCCGAAGGGAGTCGCGCCTTCGCCGGCATCGGTTGCCACTACATGGTGCAGTGGATGGATCGCGACACGGAAACCTTCACCCAGATGGGGGCCGAGGGCGCGAACTGGATTGGGCTCGCACCCTTTACCGCGACCGAGCACGTCTTTCAAAACATCGGTGACGGCACCTATTACCATTCGGGCCTGCTCGCCATCCGCGCGGCCATCGCGGCGGGCGTGAACATCACCTACAAGATCCTCTACAACGACGCCGTGGCGATGACCGGCGGCCAGCCCATGGACGGTCCGCTCGACGTCGCCATGATCAGCCGCCAGCTTCACGGCGAAGGGGTGAAGCGGATCGCCCTGGTCACGGACGCGCCCGACAAATACCCGCTCAACGCCGACTTCGCGAAGGGGCTTACGATCCATCACCGGCGCGAGTTGGATGCCGTCCAACGCGAGCTGCGCGGCTGGCCCGGGGTCTCGGCGCTCATCTACGACCAGATGTGCGCGACGGAAAAACGCCGGCGCCGCAAGCGCGGCCGGCTCGAGGATCCGGCGCGCCACGTCGTCATCAACAAATGGCTGTGCGAGGGATGCGGCGACTGCGGGCGGACCTCCAACTGCCTCGCGGTCGTGCCGGTCGAGACCGAGTTCGGCCGCAAGCGGACGATCGACGTCGCCTCCTGCAACAAGGACGAAAGCTGTGTCGACGGGTTCTGCCCGAGCTTCGTGGTGGTCAAGGGCGCGCGCCTGCGGAAACCGAAGGAGATCGAGCCGCCCGTCGAAAACCTGCCGGAACCGTCGGACCCCTCGGGGGAAAAGCCCTACAACATCCTCGTCAGCGGCATCGGCGGCACCGGGATCGTAACCCTCAGCGCACTGCTTGGCATGGCGGCCCACCTCGAAGGAAAGAGCGTGGCGGTGCTCGATCACACCGGCCTCGCCCAGAAATACGGCGCGGTCTACAGCCATGTGCGCATCGCGCATTCGGACGCGAAATTGCACGCGCCGCGGGTTCCGGAAGGGACGGCCGACCTGCTCCTGGGCTGCGAGCTCGCCGTCGCGGCGAGTGCCGACTCGCTCGTCAAAGCGGGACGCGGGCGCACGACCGCCACCGTCAACAGCCGGGCGACGATGACCGGCGACTTCACCCGCGACCCGGATTTCGAGCTTGCCGAAGCCGCCTTGGAGCGCGCGATCACCGAGGCCGTGAGGCCTGAAGGCGCCGCCTTTGTGGACGCGACGGGCCTGGCCGAGCGGCTCGTCGGCGATGCCATCGGGGCCAACATCCTGCTCCTCGGCCACGCCTATCAGCGGGGCCGGCTACCGCTTGGCGCCGAGGCGATCGAGCAGGCGATCCGGCTCAACGGCGTCGCGGTCGCGCTCAACTTGCGCGCCTTCCGCTGGGGTCGCCTCGCCGCGAGCGATCCCGAAAGCGTGCGCGCGATGGCGCGTCGGGCGCGCCCGGAACCGGCCGAGGCGCCGCCCAGCAAGACGTTGGAGGGCGTCGTCGAGCGGCGCGTCGAGGACCTCACCGCCTATCAGGACAAAAAGCGCGCCGCGCGTTACCGCGGGCTCGTCGAGCGCGTGCGGCAAATCGAGCGCGAACGCATGCCGGGCCGCGATCGCTTGAGCTTCGCGGTTGCGCGCGCCTACCACAAGCTTCTGGCCTACAAGGACGAGTATGAGGTCGGCCGGCTCTATACCGATGGCCGCTTCTTGCGGGAGCTCGAGGCCCGCTTCGAAGGGCCCTACCGGCTCGAATTCAGCCTCGCGCCGCCCATCCTCGGAAACCGCGACCCCGTGACGGGCCGCTTGCTCAAGCGCTCCTTCGGGCCCGGGACGCTCGCGCTCTTCCGCCTGCTGGCCAGGTTTAAATTCCTGCGCGGCACGCCCTTCGATCCCTTTGGATACACCTCCGAGCGCCGGCGCGAACGGCGCCTGATCGAAGACTACGAAGAGCTGATCGGCGAAATCCTGGAAAAACTCTCACCCGCCAACCACGACGACGCCGTCGCGCTCGCCGAGCTGCCGCAAACCGTGCGCGGTTTCGGCCACGTCAAGGACGCCGCGATCGCCTGCGCCGAGGAGCGGCAAGCCGAGCTCCTCGCGGAATTCCGCAATCCGACACCTGAGGCGAGCGCGGCCTAGTTCGCCCGAAGGCGCAGCCTCCCGCGTTCCCGGCAAAAAAACGGCGCCGGAGAGGTCCGGCGCCGGAGCGTGGAGGTGGAGGTCTAGGCGGCCTTCCGGATGCGCGCGACGGCCTCGTCGGTCGTCCAGAGCGCGT
>JAPUJA010000278.1 GCA_027296525.1 Pseudomonadota bacterium
CAACCGCAAGCACCTCGCCGCCGACGCGATGCACCTACTGGTGCCGAGCGAGACTGTCCCACTCGCAAATGTTGTGCGGTCCGGTGGGACAAAACGGGGCAAAAAACCGTGAGAAAACAACGGGCGAAAATAGCAGTGGTATTCCGGCGTGGAGTCCGTAAATCGGCAGGAGCGAGAGCAGCGCGGCATCGACCACGCCGTAGAGTATCGATGCGGTCATGATCGTCGGCGCGATCACGAGCATGGCAAAGGGGTTCCACCGCGCAGGCTCTTCCATGGGCGGCCCGAAACCCTTGAGAAAGAGCAGCGGCAGGCCTGAAGCCAGGGCGAGCCCGGCGGTGACGATGAAGGGCGTCGGGCCCTCGACGCCCGTGAGCTGAACGAGCAGCGGGCCCGCAAACAGGCCGCTCGCAAAGAAGCTTCCGTAGATGGCGACCACGCGCCCCCGGCGCCTCTCGCCCGCGCCCTGGCTGATCCAGGTCTCGCCCAGGATGAAGGCGACGTAGAGACTCCCGCCGAACAGGATGCGGAACGGAAACCACGCATAGGGCGGATCGACCAGCGCGAGGACGGCGGCCGAACTGGCGGAGAGCGCCACCATCAGGTAGAGCAGGCGGCGCATCCCGACGAATCGCACGGTCTGGGCGAGGAGCGGACCGACGACAATAATCGCCAGGTTCTGAGAGCCCGCGTTCAGTCCGATGAGAGTCGGATCGATCGCTGCGCGTTCCATCACGAGCGCGAAGGCGGGGAGGGCATACCCGACGGCGAGCGAAAGAAGCGCGGCGAAGGCGATCAGCAGAACGAGTTGCCGGGAGCCC
The DNA here is from genome assembly GCA_027296525.1 of Pseudomonadota bacterium. GTDB lineage: Bacteria > Pseudomonadota > Alphaproteobacteria > UBA828 > JAPUJA01 > JAPUJA01. The sequence continues at coordinate 822 of JAPUJA010000278.1, forward strand.
TCGCCGTCCTGGCTGGGCTGTTCGCTCATGCCGAAGACCGGCCCGGCTGATCCATGGGTTCCTCCCGTCGCGGCCTGAAAAACCGCGCCTAGCGGGTGCCAGGCTCCACGGGCTCGAACAAGAGGCTGCCGGTGATCCGGTCCGCCTCGGCCAGGCGCACGGAGATCGTGTCGCCGAGTCGATAGACGCGCCTGCGGCCCACCAGCGCGTGGCTCGCTTCATCGTGCCTGAGGCGCTCCCGGCCCAGGCGCCGCATGGGCACGAGCCCTTCGGCTCCCGTCTCGTGGAGGGTGACGAAGAGGCCGAAGCGGGTGACGCCCGAGATCCGCGCGCTGAACCGGGCGCCGACGCGTTCGGCGAGATAGGCCGTCATGTAGCGGTCGTTGGCGTCGCGCTCGGCCGCCTCGGCGCGGCGCTCGGTCTGGGAAAGATGGGCGCCGAGCTCGGCGAAGGCGGCCTCGCTGCCTTGGGGCAGGCCCCCGGGACCGAGATCGAGTGCACGGATCAAGGCGCGATGGACGACCAGATCGGCGTAACGGCGAATCGGCGAGGTGAAATGGCAGTAGCGGTGAAGCCCCAACCCGAAATGGCCGATGTTCTCGGGGCCGTAGGTGGCCTTCGCCTGGGCGCGCAGCACGACGAGGTTGATGAGATGTTCATGAGGCGTGCCTGCGGCCTTCCTCAAAATCTGATTGAAATGGCCGGGCTTGAGCGCCCGCGCCCGGGTGAACTTGAGTCTCAGCGTGGCGAGGAACGCGCGCAGGCTCTCGAGCTTGCTCGCGGCAGGCTGGTCGTGGACGCGGTACATGCAGGCGCTCTCTTTCCGCTCCAGGCTCTCGGCGGCGCAGACGTTTGCGGCGATCATGAACTCTTCGATCAGGCGGTGGCTGTCATATCGCACCGCCGGTGCCACCCCCACGACGTTGCTTTCCCTGTCGAGCTCGATGAGCGGCTCGGGCAACTCGATCTCGAGCGCGCCGCGCCGTCGGCGCTCGGCCACAAGCGCGCGGTAGGCGCCGTAGAGATGGCCGACCGGAGCGTCCTCGAGCCTGTCCTCGCCGCGCTCGGCGGCCGCCTGCAGTTCGGCGTAGGTGAGGCGCGCGGCCGAACACATGAGCCCGCGCCGGAAGCGGTGACGCTGCGTGCGGCCCTCGGAGTCGATCCAGATATCGACGGCGAGGCAGGCGCGCTCCTCACCGGGTTTGAGCGAACAAAGGCCGTTGGAGAGCGCCTCGGGCAGCATGGGTACGACGCGGTCCGGGAAGTAGACCGAGTTGCCCCGCTCGGCCGAGGCCCGGTCGAGCGCGTCGCCGGCGCGCACATAATGGGCGACGTCGGCGATCGCGACGAGCAGGTGCCAGCCGCCGGGGCTCTTGGGGTCGGGCTCGGCCCAGACGGCATCGTCGAAGTCGCGGGCGTCGGGCCCGTCGATCGTGACCAAGGGGATGGCGCGCAAATCGGCGCGTCCGTCGAGCGCGGCTGCCCGTCCGGCCTGGGCTTGGGTGAGCGCCTCATCGGCGAAGCTTACGGGAATGCCGTGGCTGTGAATGGCGAGCAGGCTGATCGCGCGCGGCGCGTCGAGCGCGCCTAAGCGCTCGGTGATGCGCGCACGCGGAAGCCCGAGGCTTCGCCCGGGCAAGGTTTCGCCGACCACCAGCTCGCCCGGCCGCGCATCGCCCGACTCGCCCGCCGGGATGACGAAGTCGCGCTTGACGCGTCGATCGGTCGGATGGAGACGGCCCGTTCCCGCCACCTTCGCGTAGACCCCGATGACCTGGGCGGGCGCGCTCTCGAAGACGCGGATGGGCTTTGCTTCGTAGAGCGCGTCGGCCACTCGGTTGAGGCGCGCGAGCATGCGATCGCCAATGCCGAGCGCATGGAGGTTGACGACACGGGGCCCGCGCGTCGGCGCGGTGATCAGGATGCGGGGCGGCGGGCTCTCCCATTGCCATGAGGCGGGACGCGCGACGGGCTCGCCATCGACGTCGATGTCGACGACTTCGATCACCGCCACGGCGGGGAGCCTGCCCGGAACCGAGACGCGCCGCCGCCGGCCGCGCTCGATATGGCCTTCGGCGGCGAGCTCGCCGAGCAGGGCCTTGAGCTCTTCGCGCGCGGGACCGCGGATCTTGAAGGCGCGTGCGATTTCCCGTTTGCCGACGGGCTTCGGATTTTCCTGAATGTAGCGCAGCACCTCTTCCTTGCTCGGGAAGGGCGCCGGCTTGGAGCGGGTCTTCGGCACGGAAGAGCGCGAGACCTCAGGCGTCGCTGGGGCTGTCTTTCGGAGCGGCTTTGGACTTCGAAGCCGCTTTGGGCCGGCGCTTCTTTCCGGTTGCCGCCTTCTTGCGGGTCGCCGATTTCTTGCCCGCCGCCGATTTCTTGCGGGCCGTCTTGGTGCCGCCTCGCTTCGCGCGCGGAGCTTTATCCGGCTTGGCGTCGAGCAGCGCGATGGCGTCTTCGAGGGTCACGCTCTCTTCCGAGAGCTCGTCGGACAGCCCGGCGTTTTTTCCCGCGTGGTTGAC
>JAPUJA010000279.1 GCA_027296525.1 Pseudomonadota bacterium
ACGGACGAAGATCGTGAACCGCAACTGTAGAGGCGTTAAATCCATGAGGAACTTTGATCTTATCGTCATCGGAACGGGCGAGGCGGGAACCTCGGCAGCATACAGGTGCAGGTCGGAAGGATGGGAAGTGGCGATCATCGATTCTCGACCCTACGGCGGCACCTGTTCTTTGCGAGGTTGCGACCCGAAGAAGGTGCTCGTGGGCGCCGCCGAGCTGCTTGACTGGCAAACACGTATGGTGGGGAACGGTGTGAGTTCGCAAGGAATGAAAATCGACTGGCCGGAATTAATACAATTCAAACGAACATTCACCGGGCCCGTTCCGGTGAGCCGGGCGTAGATCTCATCGCTCAAGATCGCGACCTCCGGGTGATCTTCGAGCCCGGCGACGAGACGGTCGATCTCCGCCTTGCGCATCACAGCCCCGGTCGGGTTGGCGGGGCTGTTCAAGACGATGAGGCGCGTCCGGGGCGTGATGCGTTCGAGCACCTCCTCGGCGCGGCAGGAGAAGCCGTCGTCCTCATGGAGCGGAATCGGCACCGGGGTTGCGCCCGAAAAGGCGATCGCCGAGCGGTAGATCGGAAAGCCCGGATCGGGATAGAGGATTTCCGCGCCCGGCTCGCCGAGGACGAGCATGGCGAAGAACATCGTGACCTTCGCGCCCGGCACGATCACCACACTGTCCGGATCGACCTCGACCCCGCGGCGTTTCGCGAAGACGTCGGCCACCCCCACTCGAAGCGGGCGAAAGCCGTTGGCCGGGGTGTAGCCGTGATGGCCGTCGCGGAGCGCCTTGCCCGCGGCCTCGATGACATGGGGCGGCGGCTGGAAATCCGGCTGGCCGATGCCGAGATTGACGATCGAGCGTCCCTCGGCCTTCAAGGCCTCGGCGCGGGCCAGGACCTCGAAGGCGGTCTCGGTTCCAAGCCTCGATAAGCGATCGGCGAGCTTCACATCCCCCTCCGGGCGGCGGAGCCGACTATGCCACCAACCGGCGGGACCGACAAATTTCCTCACATGCTATAGTGCGGCGCGGCCGCGCGGCGGCACGACCGCGCGGCAGGGTGGCGATAGGGGGATGGATCCCGTGAAGAAGATCGAAGCCATCATCAAGCCCTTCAAGCTCGACGACGTGAAGGACGCGCTTCAGGACATCGGGCTCCAGGGGATCACCGTGATCGAGGCCCGGGGCTTCGGCCGCCAGCGCGGCCACACCGAGCTCTACCGGGGGGCCGAATATGTCGTCGACTTCCTGCCCAAGGTGAAGATCGAGCTCGTGGTCGACGATCCGCTCGTCGAGCGCGCGGTCGAAGCCATCCAGCAGGCCGCGAACACGGGACGGATCGGCGACGGCAAGATTTTTATCTCAGAGGTCGAGGAGGCGATCCGCATCCGCACCGGCGAGCGCGGCCCTGAGGCGATCTGACATCACGAGCCTTCCGACGGTTTCTCCGCAGTCTTCACAACTCATCGCCGTCGACAGTGAGGGCATCGACCCGCTCGTTATAGAAGCAGAGACAGTCCTTGATCGGAGCCACCTCGGGCAACGGCTCCGGATAGCTCCAAACGATGTCGTCATAGACCCGCCCGCCGATGCGCGCCGAGAAATAGTGCGCGCTTCCCTTGTAGGGGCAGGCGCTCCGGCTTTCGGACCGCTCGAGCAGCTCCATCCGGACGTCATCCTTTGGGATGTAGTAACGAACCGGAAGCCCCGTCTCGAACAGGAAGCGCGCGCGGCTCGTCTCGGCGATCACCTCGCCGCCCAGGACCACCCGCACGGGGCGGTGGCTCTCGAGCACGTCGATCCGCACATGGGGACTCCGCGCATGAACGAAGACTTCCTCGTCCTCCTCGTACCACGCGTCCATCCGGTCCCAGTAGAACGCCCTGTGGTCCTTGATGGCGGCGACCTCGTCATAGGGCGCCTCGTAGCTCCAGAGCGCGTTCTCGGCGGTGCGATCGCCGACGCTGATCGTCCAGTAGCTCGCCTCCCCCTTGAACGGGCAGTGGCTGTGGTGATCGGTGCGCGTCATGCAATCGAGACGGACATCCTGGCGCGGGAAGTAGTAGACTGGCGTGTGACGGCTCTCCAAGAGAATGAGGGCGCCGAGGCTGTCCGCGATCGGCTCGCCCGCGAAGACGACGCGCACCCGCTTCGGGCAGGGCTCGAGATCGACGCGGTAGCCCGGATGCGCCGCGTAGCCGGGCCCGGGGTTCGGTCTCAAAACAGGCTCCATGACTCATCCTCCGTCGTGCTGAAGCGAACCCGCATGGTTTCGAAGGCCTCCCCGGAATCGGGCGGGGACTGCTCGCTGTCATATTCCCAGATCAGCACGTCTCCTTCGACGCGCGTCGCGTTGTGCTCGACGATCTCGAAGGGCGCCTCGATCGTGAAGACATAGCGCGCCTTCATACGGACGCCGAGCATCGCTTCCGAAGCCGCCGCGGCAAAGTATTCGGAAAATTCTCCCTGTTCCGATGAGCTCTCGTCACTCTGCGGCCATTGCTCGGCGGTGTCGAGATCGATTGGCTCGTGGGTTATGAGAAGCGTTTCCCCCTCGTCGACAATTCGCAGACCGCCAAACGGTCTTTCCACCGGATTGTCGCGATCAAGCTCGCCATTTTCCCCCAACGCCAGCACCACCTCGGCGAGCTTCGCGACATGATCGAAACCAAATCGAACCTTGAAATGTTCCTTCAATTCTTCGCGGCTCGAATCGGCTTCAAGCCGCCAAACTCCTTCCGGAAGAGGTCCATTCATCGCGTTCGCGAACCCCTCGGTAAAGAAGCCTCCGTCTTCCCCGAGGTCGTGAAGCATAAGCCATTTGGCCCTCTCGAGCTCTGCCACAGACGGCTCTCCCGACTCTTCCCTTAACTGCTTCCCCATCACCGCCCAAAAGTACGCCACGGGTTCGAAATCCACCGTCACCTGAACGCTCGCCGTGCCCGACAGATCCTTGTCGAGGACGATTTTCTCCTCGACATCGAAGCACCCCCCGAGCGCGATCGCGCCGCCAAACGCGAGACAGCCGAGCCACCGCATGACACTTCTATGAACCGGCATTTCCCAAATACCGCTGTCGATTGCCGAAAATCCTAGCAGAAAAGCCGGGCGAGCACGAATGCGGCCCTGATCCGGCACGCCGATACCGCGTCACGAGCCGGCTTGGGCCTTTCGCGCGGTGCGCTTGCGTGCGTGCGGGTCAAGCTCGCGCTTTCTGAGGCGGATGCTCTTGGGCGTCATCTCGACGAGCTCGTCATCGGCTATGTAGGCGATCGCCTGCTCGACACCCAT
>JAPUJA010000028.1 GCA_027296525.1 Pseudomonadota bacterium
TCGTCCAGCGTGAGGAGACCCTGGTCCACGGCAGCGACGACCTGGGCCTTCCGCCGGGCCACCCAGCGCTGGGTGTTGGCGGGAGGAAGGTCGTCGAGGCTAAGGTGGCGGAACCTCGAGTCGGCCTTGTCAGAACGCGTCCGGACGGGTTGCCCATTGATGTTTTCTTTGGCGCTCATAGGTGACGCACTTTCCAGCTACCTGCGGGAGGATTAAGGCTAGCTTCTGCGGCTTTAAAAAGCCCTAAGCGTCAGGGTTAAATTCTTCTTATTTAATAGAAAACCGGCGCGGCAGGACCGCGCCGGTTACAACTTAAAGTTGTTTATCTGGTTAATAATTTCTATCGTCTAATCCGGCTCAGCTCCTCGAGCATGTCGTCCACCGTGGTGATCACCTGGGAAGCGGCCGAGAAGGCCCGCTGGGTGATGATCATGGTGGTGAACTCCTCCGCGAGATCGACATTCGAGGCCTCGAGCGCGGACGGCGCGATGATGCCCGCCCCGCCTCTCCCGGCCTCGCGCAGGTTGAACTGGCCTGAGGCCTCGCTCTGGGCATAGACGTTGCCGGTCCGCCCCGAGAGCCCAGAGACGTCGCCGAAGGTCGCGAGCGGGATTTTATAGAGCCTCGTCGTCTGGCCGTTGTTGAACGAGGCGGTGACGAATCCCTCGTCGTCGATCGTGACCCCGTTGAGTTCGCCCACCTGGGAGCCGTTCTGGTTGACGAAGGCGACGTCGTAGTTACTGTCGAACTGGCTGAGGCCGTCGGCGAGCCCCGTTCCGAGGGGCCCGGAGGTGCCCCAGTCGAAGGTGATCGCGCTCGAGGTCGCGCCGTTGGTCCAGGAGGCGCTGAGCGGGCCGGTGAGCCCGCTTGAGATGCTGTTGAGGGTCGCATCGCCATTGAAGGTGATCGTGCCGGTCCCGATCTGTGAGTTCACGTTGGGCGAGCTGGCCGTGACCTCCGAGGCCGGCAGGGCGTAGACCTCGGCCGCCCAGGTGTTCACGCCGATCTTCAAGAAGGCGAGGCTGAGGTCGTGGCCCGAGCCCAGAGCGTCGAAGATGCGCACGCTCCGGCTGAAGTCCGGCGTCACGCTTCCCGACGCCATGTTCTTGGTCACGTCGGTCGGATCGTAGGTTTGCACCGTCGTGGCGGGCATGGCGCCGAAGACCGTGGTGGCGGCCGTGCCGGCGCCGACGTCGTCGATGACCAGGTCGTTGGTCGGAACGATGCCGGTGACGGTTATCGTCGCATCGCCGGCGGTGCCGCCGATCGTCGCCGAAAAGTTGGCGTTGGCGTTGATCAGTGCGGCAAGCTCGTTGAGCGACGAGAATTCGATACCGCCCGCCGGCGTCGGGTCGTATTCGACCGTCAAGACATTTGCGCCCGAGGTGAAGGTGATCTGGTCACCGTCCGCCAGACCGAGGTCAGCAGCCGCGGTGACGCCGAGGGCGAGGCTCGTGTCTTGTGGGCTGGTGGAGATCGCTTGGCCGGCCTGCAGGTTAATCCCGACCGAGACGCCCGTGGTGGTCGCCGAGATGCCGTTGATCCCGAGCACATTGACCGTCTCCAAGCTGCTGATATCCGCGGTCGGGGTCGTGTTCGTCACGTTGCCCGGCGCGCCCGGCAGGAGCCCCTGGTTATCGAGTGGCCAGGCTTGCAGGTAGAAGCCGGCGGTGTTCCTAAGGTCACCAATGCTGTCCGCACGGAAGGAACCGGCGCGCGTGTAGAGCGGCTCGCCCGATGAGTCGGCTTGGACGTTCACGACGAAGAAGCCATTTCCGGCGATCGCGATGTCGGTGGGCGCCGAGCTTGCCTGAATCAGACCCTGCTCGGCGACCAGCGCGAAAGGGTTCGACTGCACGCCGCCCGGCGAATAGCTGCTCGCGGTCGCCGCGGTCGTGACGAGGGTCGAGAAACGCACCGTCGTCCCCTTGTAGCCCACGGTGCTCACGTTGGCGATGTTATCGGAGATGGTGCTCATCTTGGTGCTCTGGGCACTGAGGCCCGCGACCCCGGCGGCCAACGATCCAAAAAGGCTCATGTCGCTACTCCTTGATTTCCACTGGTTCCTGAATCTAGTCCAAATTCGGCGAACGCGATCCGCTTACGCCGCACCGCCATCTTCCGGCGGCGTTTCCTCTTCCGCGACAAGCGGCTCGTTTACCGAGAGCACCTTGCCGACAGAGATCGTCGAGCCGTTGACGAACAAGAAGGTCTCGCCGTCGATCGTCTCGATGCCCGTCACGCGGCCGTTCATTAACGTCGTCGCGTCCACTGAGAATCCCTCCGCGTCGTGAGCGAAAACGCTGATGGTGTAAGTGCCGTCGGGCTGGAGAACCGCTTGGTTGTCACGCCCGTCCCACCGAAAGATTTGTTCGCCCTGTTGGGTCGGCGCGTCGCCGGTGAACACGAGTTCACCCTCCTCGTTGAAGATGCTGACGCTGGCCGAAGCCGCGCCGGCGCCCAGCGTGAAACTCCACTGGGCGATTCCGTTTGTGAGGGGCGCCGTGTCCCCCTCGGCGATAATGGTCGTTCCGAGATAACCGAGCGCCGCCGTCGTCAGGTTGACCTGCACCACGGAGATCAAGTTCTCCAGGTGCTGGTTCGTCCTGATCGCCTGCTCGACGCCGGTGAACAGCACGAGCTGCTCGGTGAACTGCGTCGAATCCATCGGCGCGAGCGGGTCTTGATGCTGAAGCTGGGTCGTCAGCAAGGTGAGGAAGGTGTTGAAGTCGTCGGCTAGCGACGCGACGGCGTTCGTTGAGCGGTTGCCCGGAAGTGCGCTGGGCGAGGGGGTGATTTCCATCGTTGGAGCCTCTTAAACCCGGATATCGATTTCGTGCCCGTAAGCGGGTGTCCAAACGGGCGGCACGGAGGGTGACTCGCCGTCCTCGTCGATCGCGAGCGTGATGTGATCATGTCCGCGCCCGGCGAGCTGAGCCGGGTGGTCCGATTCCTGATCGCCCTCGCGCAGGCTAAAGCTCAGGCCTCCCGAATCCGCCGTAAGCCCGGCATCTTCGAGAGCCTTGGCAAGCTCGCGCGCATCGCGCTGCAGGAGCTCGAGAGTGTCGGCGCGCTCGGCCTGAACCACGGCTTGCACGCGGCCATCGTTGTTCACGGTCAGCTCGACGTCGATGCGCCCGAGGCTTGCCGGCTTCAGCTGGATCGAAATCTGATCGATGCCTGCCCGTACCGCCGAGGCGATCTGGATCGCCACCTGATTCACCATGACGTGGGCAGGCTGTCCGGACGCGTGGGATGCGGTCGGCGCGGTTTGCGTATAGGCCCGAAGGAGGCCTTGGCTGTTGTTCAAAGTGCTCAGACTCATGCCGTCCGATGCGCCACTGAGCGTCAGGAGTTGCGTCACGCCCTCGCCGGTCGGCAAGGAAAGGAGCGGTGCGTGCCCGCTGTTTCCGCGTCCCGTTGCGTGGCTCGGTGCGGCCGGTCGATGCTCGAAGGAAATGATTCGCAGTGACGGATCCGTGTTGGCCGCCTCGGACGCCGCGCCCGACGGGTTCCCAGGCCCCGCATTATCGCTCGCACCGGTTGCGCCGCTCGTGGCGCTGAGGTTCGCCGGCGTCACCGGCGCCGGCGTCACCGGATGAGCCGGCTTCGGCTCGGTCGGGAGGGAGTTGAGCGTGATCGCGCCGGGTTTTGGCAGGTTCGAAGGGGTCGGCTGCAACGAGGCGTCTCGCGCCGCGTTGGCGGAAGAGGGGAGGGACTCGGGGCCTACTTCGCTCGAGCGGGACTGGCTCTGCGCCGCGGACGCGACCACGGCCCCGGGCGCGACGCTGCGCACGGATTCACCCACGAACGGTGCATCCGGGCCGCCGATGGTCTTCGCGAGCGCCGCGACCGATGAGGGCGTCGCCTCATTGCTCGTCGCGGGCCCTCCCGCGGTCGCCGGATTCGCCGTCGACAGCTCCGCCGCCCGTGCGTCCGGCTCGGAGGCATCCGTCTGAGCTGGAACGATCGCAACGCCACCCGGCAGAGCACCGCCCGTCGCGGGAACACCCGTCGCGGGAACGCCCGTCGCGGGAACGGTCGGCGGATCGCCGGCGTTCGCCGGTTGCCCGGGGGCGGCCTTGCCGGGCACGCTTTCGGTCGTGGCGGCGGCGACCTCCGTCCCCGGAGGCGGCGTGCCGTCCGGCAGTGGACTCTCGGTCGGTGCCTCGAACCCGGCCGGGTCGCCTGCATCCGTCGGTGCCCCGCCCAGAAGCTCCTGGGCCTTGGTCAAAGCGGTCTCAAAGGAGCCCTCGCCGCCGGACGCGCCGGTGGTGGCGGGGGGCAGTGCCTCTGGAAGGCTGAGCGCCGTTAATATGTTGAATGCATAGGTCATGGCTTACCGGCCGTTCCGTTGCAAGCCGTGGGCCAGTCGGATAAATCCAAGTAATCGATTGAATTATAGGTGTTTTTTAGGTCGGGAGTGGGCTCGCGAGGGTCCGCGAGGGGCGAGCCCGGCAAGGGCTTCCGGGCCCATCGGGTAGTTTATGCCGGGGCGTATGGCTAAGGGTTCCTTAACGCCCGGAACCTAGCTTTGCCGGCTCGGGGCGTGTCTCGTGAAATCCAACGGCCGGCGCGAATGTTGCAAGAGAATGCATTGCTGGAACGTGCCATCCGCCGGCAACGCGCCGGTGATCTCGAAGGTGCGGAGGCGCTCTATCGCGATCTTCTCGAGCGCGATCCCCGGAATCTGTGCGCCCAGGTCAATCTGGGCGGCCTTTGCCACGCACGGGAGCGGTTCGAAGAGGCGAAGGGCTGCTTCGAGCGGGCCTTGGCGGAGCAGCCCGATCTCGCGCCCGTCCACGGCCACCTGGCGGCCGCCTTGCACGCACTTGGCCGCCACGGCGAGGCCGAGGGGCATCACCGGCGCGCGGCCGACGCGCTCGCCGCTTTCGTCGCGGAACGGGAGGCCTCGTGCCATGCCGCCCGCGCGTGACGCCGAGGCGTCGAGCGCTGCCCGGTGCGCGCTCGGCCTGAGCGAGGTTCGTGCCGGTCGTTACGAACAGGCCGCGGACGCCTTTCGGGAGGCGTTGCGCGCCGACGGGTCGCGCGCCGACCTTCACACCAATCTCGGGGGTGCTCTGTTTCGCCTCGGTCACTTCGAGGAAGCGGCGGCCGCGTTTCGCCAGGCGATCGCGCTCAAGCCCGACATAGCGGGCGCGGAGGACAATCTCGGCGCGGCCTTGCAGGTGCTGGGCCGTTTCGATGAAGCGATCGCGTGTCTCCGAAACGCGCTGGCCCGTGACCCGGACAATTGCGCCGCGTTGTGCAATCTCGGAAACGCCCTGCGCGGCCAGGGCGCGTTCGACGAGGCGCTCGACTGCTACGGCCAGGCCCTGAAACGCCGGCCGGGTCTTGCCCATGCCGAGTGGAACCGGGCGCTCGTCTATCTGATGCGCGGCGATCTCGAGCGGGGTTGGGCGGCGTACTCTTGGCGTTGCAAGGCGGGTGTCGCGTCCTTTCCCAAGATAGACGTTCCGCTTTGGGACGGCGCCGCGCTCGATCATGGGCGCCTTCTCGTCTTGGGCGAGCAGGGGGTGGGTGATGAAATCATGTTCGCGTCCTGCCTGCCCGAGGTCATCGCGCGGACCGGGCGCTGCGTTCTGGTCTGCGAGCCGCGGCTTGCGCCTCTCTTTCGCCGCGCCTTCGACGGCCTGGAGGTGCGCGGAACGCGTCGCGGCACGGACCGCGACCTCGACGGGATCGGCCCGCTCGAGTGCTGGATACCGGCGGGCGACCTGCCCCGTCATCTGCGCTCGAAGGTCGAGCACTTTCCCCGAACGGCGGGCTATCTTCGCGCGGACCCGAAAAAGACGGCAAGCTGGGAAAAGCGGCTCGCGGCGCTCGGTCATGGCCCGAAGGTCGGCCTCTCTTGGCGCGGCGGCCGAGCGGGCATGGAGCGGTTTCGCCGTTCAACCTCCCTCGAGCTTTGGGCCCGCTTGTCAAGAATCCCCGAGCTGCGGTTCGTGAATCTTCAATATGGCGACTGCCGCGAGGAGATCGCCGAAGCGCGCCGCCGATGGGGCCTTGTGATCGCCGATTGGACGGACGCCGATCCGCTCGTTGACCTCGACGATTTCGCCGCCGAGATCGCCGCTCTCGACCTCGTTATCTCGGTCGACAACGCGACCGTCCATATGGCCGGTGCGCTCGGCAAGCCGGTCTGGATGCTCCTACCCAAGCCGGCCGATTGGCGGTGGATGACGGAGCGCGCGGACAGCCTTTGGTATCCGTCGATGCGGCTTTTCCGGCAAGCCGAGCCGCACCGGTGGGAACCGGTGTTCGCCGAGCTCGCCCGCGGGCTTGAGTCGCTGGCGGCTCGAGCCGCTGGTGGCTCGATTGCGCGGCCAGGCGGCGTTCTAAGAGATTCCAAAATTCCAAGAGAAAGCGCCGGTACCGGGGGGCGAGATGCCCCGCCCCCTAACAGACTGAAACTATTAGACCTAACCGTTGCAATTCGCCCAAACG
>JAPUJA010000280.1 GCA_027296525.1 Pseudomonadota bacterium
GGCGCCTATTTCTGCATCGGACAGTCGCACGAGGTTTTCTGGCTCATGACGGCGCTCGCCTTGCTCTTGGGCGTGCTCTTGATCGTGCCCATCGGGGGCGCCGACATGCCGGTCGTCATCTCGATGTTGAATTCCTATTCAGGCTGGGCCGCCGCGGGGATCGGCTTCACGCTGGAGAACAATCTTCTCATCGTGACCGGCGCGCTCGTCGGCTCGTCCGGCGCGATCTTGAGCTACATCATGTGCCGGGCGATGAACCGCTCGTTCTTCAACGTGATCCTCGGCGGTTTCGGCGGCGAAGGGACCGCGTCCGCCGTGACGGGGGACAAGCCGGTCAAGTCGGGAAGCGCGGACGACGCCGCCTTCATCTTGAAGAACGCCACCTCCGTGATCGTCGTGCCGGGCTATGGAATGGCGGTCGCGCAGGCGCAGCACGCCGTCCGGGAGATGGCCGATGTCCTCCAGGCGGAAGGCGTCGAGGTGCGCTATGCGATTCACCCGGTCGCGGGGCGGATGCCCGGCCATATGAACGTGCTGCTGGCGGAGGCCGACGTTCCCTATGATCAGGTCTACGAGCTCGACGACATCAACAACGACTTTTCCACCACCGACGTGGCGATCGTGATCGGCGCCAACGACGTGTGCAATCCGCTCGCCAAGACGGACCCCGCGAGCCCGATCGCCGGCATGCCGGTGTTCGACGTCGCGAAGGCAAGCACGGTGTTCGTGATCAAGCGGAGCTTGTCCGTGGGCTATGCGGGGATCGACAACCCGCTCTTCTATCTCGACAACACCATGATGCTGTTCAGCGACGCCAAAAAAATGGTGGAGGGCATCGTCAAGGCGCTCTGAGCCGTCGGCACGCTCGATCATCCCGGGGGCATGAAGTTTCATTTCCACTTCGGCGTCGAGAGTCAGTTGCCGTGGGTTCACTTCGATGATGATCTGCCTCGCCAAGGCACCGACGAAGATCCAAAGATAGCGGCTCGAATGGCGGAGCAACGGCCTGGTTGATCGGGGGAAACCGCAGGGCCAACGCCACGCGGGCGTGTTTCACCCCGCACGCGGCATTCGACGACCCGACGAGCCCGTCCGATGCCCCAGCGTGCGAAAGCATCGAGGTGCGCACCATCGCCTTCTTTCCGCCTGACGCCGCCGAAGCGGCGTCAGAGGTTTGAACGATCAGTCGAAGGAATGATGGAAGACTAGAAGTCGTCCCGCAGGAAGCGTTTGCGGGCCAGCTTGCGGGCGCGGCGGATCGATTCCGCCTTTTCCCGGGCGCGCTTCTCCGATGGTTTCTCGTAGTGGCGCCGCATCTTCATTTCACGAAAGACACCCTCACGCTGCATCTTTTTCTTTAGCGCCTTGAGCGCCTGATCGATGTTGTTGTCACGAACGACGACTTGTACCAAACCGAATTGTCCCTTCCTTTCTTGCCGCCAGGAGGATGAAAGACACGCTTTTCGATTAAAAGAACGTAAACGCGTAGATCACGGCGAAGCGTACCCCCGCCCGAACCGAGATCTCCCGGGCGGCCGGACTGTATAGCACCGGCGCCGTCCGCTGTGAAGGCACTCTGTGCGCCGCCCGGAAGCGATCTTTACCCTTCGCCGAGCGGGGGCCATATTACCCCATGGCCATCCTGAAGATCGCCCGCATGGGCCATCCCGTGCTCAAGCGCCACGCCGCCAAGGTCGATGATCCGACGGCGCCCGAGATCGCGCGGCTGATCGGCGACATGATCGAAACCATGGAGGACGCGGACGGGACGGGGCTCGCCGCCCCGCAGGTTCACGTTCTCCAGAGGGTGGTCATCTTTCAGATCGCGCGCGAACGCATCTCAGGCGAGGAGGGCGAGGAGGGCGAGGAGGGCGAGGAGGGCGAGGAGGCCGTGCCGCTCACCCTGCTCATCAACCCGGCCATCGAGCCGCTCGGCGAGGAGAAGGTGGTCGGGCTCGAGGCCTGTCTCTCGCTTCCCGGTCTTGCCGGCCTGGTCCCGCGCTTCAAACGGATCCGCTATCGCGGACTCGCGCCCGATGGGACGGCGATCGAACGGGAGGCCGAGGGCTTCCACGCCCGTGTCGTCCAGCATGAATGCGACCATCTCGATGGGGTTCTCTATCCAGAGCGCATGGCGGATTTATCGACGCTGACCTTCACCTCCGAGATGGCTCGTCCCGAAACGCTCTAGGGGGTTGGGGAATGATCGATCCGGCAACGGTGAAACTTCGCGATCGACTGGTCGAGGCGGTCGTGCCTCACATTCCCTTCGACGGCTGGGGCGAGGCGGCGTTGCGTGCCGCCGCTCGGGACATCGGTATCGACGAGGCGCGCGCGCGCCGTCTCTTTCCGCGGCTCGGGCTCGATCTGGTGACGCATTTTAGCGATCAGGCCGATCGCCGCATGGAGGCGCTCCTGGGCGAAAACGACCTCCAGGCGATGCGCCTGCGTGACCGGGTGGCGCTCGCCGTCCGCCTCCGGCTGGAAAGTTTGAACCCGCATCGCGAGGCCGTGCGGCTCGCCTTCGGCGTGATGACGCTGCCGCCCCATGGCCTGGATGGGCTGCGCTGTCTCTACCGCACCGTGGACGCGATCTGGTTTGCGATCGGGGACCGCTCGACGGACGTCAGTTTCTACACCAAGCGTTTGTTGCTCGCGGGCGTCTATCTTTCGACCGTGCTCTGCTGGGTCGGCGATGAGTCGGAGGGATTGGAGGAGACCTGGGCCTTCCTCGCCCGGCGGATCGACGACGTGATGCGTTTGCAGAAGACGCGCGGGCGCATCGAACGCGCGATGGGCGAGATGCCCTCGCCCTTCATGTTGCTTCGCTTGATCGTCCGGGAGGGGCGGGCGGGCCGGCGCGGGCCGCGCGGGGCATCAGTCTGAGGGCGCTTCGGGCACCTTCGCCGCCTGCTCCCGCCAGTGCCGTTCGAGAGCCTCGGCGACGCTTGGATCGCCGAGCGCGAGGATGCGCGCGGCAAAGAGCGCGGCGTTGATCGCGCCGGCCTTGCCGACGGCCGTGGTGGCGACCGGCACGCCCGAGGGCATCTGAACGATCGAGAGGAGGCTGTCCAGGCCGTGGAGGAACTTGCTCTCCATGGGAACCCCGAGGACGGGCAGGCGCGTCTGGGCGGCCGCGACGCCCGGCAGATGGGCCGCGCCTCCGGCCCCGGCGATGATCACGCGAAGGCCCCGCTCCTTGGCGCCCTCGGTATAGGCCTGAAGGCGCTCCGGGGTGCGGTGGGCCGAGATGATCCGTGCCTCACAGGGGATGTCGAGCGCCTCCAGGGTCTCGATCGCGTGCCTCATGATCGGCCAGTCCGACTGGCTCCCCATGATCACGCCCACGGCGGGATTTCGTTCGGTCATCGCCACCTTCGCTTGATTTCCTAGCCGCGATAGAGGGTTGCCACGCCGGACGCGATCAAGTGGGGATTTGGCAACCTTTTGTTTACCAACCCGGCCAATGATAGGCCATTCCATCGGGAGCGGAAACCCGGACCCCGATGGCCCGTATTGGTGCCGATTAACCCTTTTTCACCGCGAGTCGGCCGGCCGATGAAGATTGAACGCACACGAGGATCCATCGGGGTCAAGCCCGGCGCGGGGACCTCGCGTAGCCGCGCGGCGGCGCCGGCGGCAACGGCGGGGCCCGCCTCGCAGCCCCGAGAAATTCAGGACACGACCTCCATCCTCGGCGTGTCCGAGCAGGAGCTCACGCCCAAGGTCCGCGCCGCGATCATGACGCTGCTCGAGGAGGTGGCCGCGCTTCGCGAAGAGCTCGAGCGGAGCAAGGCGCGGCTCAGCCAGCTTGAGCGTCTCGCCGACGAGGATTCGCTCATCCCGGTGGCCAACCGGCGCGCCTTCGTGCGCGAGCTCTCGCGGGTCATTTCCTACAGCCAGCGCTATGGCACGCCGAGCAGTCTTCTGTTCTTCGATCTCAATGGGATGAAGCAGATCAACGACAGTTTCGGCCACGCCGCCGGCGATGCCGCGCTCAAGCGCGTGGCGGAGCTCCTCCTTGCCAATGTGCGCGAATCGGACATCGTGGGCCGGCTCGGCGGGGATGAGTTCGGGATCATTCTGGTGCACTCGGATGCGGCCGCCGGCAAGGAAAAGGCCGTCGAACTCGCGCGGCTCCTGGCGACCAGCGAGTGGGACTGGCAAGGCCGGCCGATCGACTTGAGCGTCGCCTATGGGGTCTACACGTTCTCAGGGAAGGAAAGCGCTCTCGATGCGTTGGCCGAAGCGGATCACGCGATGTACGCGCACAAGCAAAGCCTCGGTAAGAATAACGGAGGCCGTTCGAGCTGACCGTCAGGCGATGATGTCCGGCAGCAACCTGTTCTCGAGCCGGTTGATCTCGTCCTTGATCGCAAGCTTGCGTTTTTTCATCCGCTGAACTTGCAGGTGGTCGCACACTGGATCAGCCAGCAATCGCCCGATCACGTCATCCAGATCGCGGTGTTCGATTCGTAGTTCGGTGATTTTCGATTCGAGCAAGGTCAGGTTCGACATCGCCTCAAGATTTGCTTTGGAAGGCACTCGCAAAAATATAAAGTGATTCGGTGAAAATCCCAACAGGAATCCGCGCGTCATGGCCGCATCCGCGTCGCCCCAATCACAGGGTTTTCCCGAAAAGTTCTGGGACTTCTCGCTAAAGACCTATCCATGTGAAGGCGTTGCGCCGACCTGTCTCGGTCTGCAGGCGCGTCACGGGATCGACGTTAATCTTCTCCTTTATTGTTGCTGGTTTGCCGCCAGCGGGCGTGGCACGCTCGACGAATCGGAGCTCAAGCGCCTCCTCGAAGCGACCCGCCGTTGGCAGGACGAGGTGGCGGGTGGCCTTCGGGCCGTAAAGCATCGCATGAAGAAATGGGGCGATGATACCGGCGGCAACGGCATTTCCGCAGATCAGCGCCAAGCCTTTCGCAAGCGGGTGGCGGCGCTCGAAGTCGACGCGGAGATGCTCGAGCAGGAATATCTCGAGCGTGCGCTCGATCGGGCATCCGAGCGAAGTCCCTCGACCGAAGACCGCGCCCGTGACGCCGCGACCAACCTCGCGCGCCTCCTGCCGCTCTTGGGCTTGACGCCCGGCGAGGCCGAATGCGCGGCGGCGGCAGCGCTCATCGCCGCGACTTTTCCCGCGCTCGATGGCGCGGCGGTCGAGGCCCTCAGCCGGCTCAAGCCCCCTTCGCCGGCTTGACCGCCCGGAGCTTGGGCGGACTCGGCGCATCCTCCTCGCGCCAACGCCGCACCAGGCCCGCCTCCAGATCGAACAGGTCCAAGAGCCGGCCCACGCTGTGCTCGACGATCGCGTCGACCGACTGCGGCCGGGGGTACATGGCGGGCACGGCGGGCGCGATCGTCGCGCCCATTTCCGCCAACGCGACGAGGCTGCGCAGATGGCCGAGATGCAGGGGCGTCTCGCGCACCATGAGCACGAGCCGCCGCCGTTCCTTCAAGACGACGTCCGCCGCGCGGGTGAGCAGGGTCGTCGTCACACCGGTCGCGATCTCCGAGAGGCTGCGAATCGAGCAGGGCGCGACGATCATTCCGTCGGTGCGGAACGAGCCGCTTGCGATCGCCGCGCCGATGTCGGCGATGGGATGGTTGACGTCGGCCAGCCCGTGCACCTCGGCGGCCGAGAGATCGGTCTCGTAGCCCAAGGTCATTTCGGCCGCCTTGGTCATCACGAGATGGCTCTCCACGGGCTGGCTCTTGAGCGCTTCGAGCAGGCGCACGCCATAGATGATGCCCGAGG
>JAPUJA010000281.1 GCA_027296525.1 Pseudomonadota bacterium
GGCGTTACGGTTCCTGGCTGTTCCTGGGCGAGATCTTCACGACCCTCGAGCTCGAGCCCGACGCGCCCGAAGAGGATCACTGCGGCTCGTGCCGGCGCTGTCTCGACGTCTGCCCCACGAAGGCGTTCCCCGCGCCCTATCGCCTGGATGCCCGGCGCTGCATCTCCTATCTCACGATCGAGCATAAGGGCCACATCCCACGCCACTTTCGCGCGGCCATGGGCAACCGAATCTATGGCTGCGACGATTGCCTGGCGGTCTGTCCGTGGAACAAATTCGCCTCCCGCACGACCGAATACGCCTTCCTGCCGCGCGCCGAATTGAGCGCGCCGGTGCTCGCGGATCTCGCGCGGCTCGACGATTCGGGCTTTCGTGAGGTCTTCGCGGCTTCCCCCCTAAAGCGCATCGGGCGCGACCGTTTTGTCCGCAATGTGTTGATCGCGCTCGGCAACAGCGAAAGTCCGGAGGCCGTGCGATGCGCCGAAGAGCGTCTCGAGGACGCCTCGCCCCTGGTCCGGGCCATGGCGGTCTGGGCGCTCTCGCGCCTCGTCGCGCCCGCCCGGTTCGCGGCCCTTCGCGAAAGCTACCGGGAGGGTGAAGGGGATGCGGAGGTTCGCGCCGAATGGGACGCGATCACGGATCGGGCGAACCGTCGCCGGTGTCGAGATCGATCGTCTCGAGGTTGAGCCGGGCCGCCTCGGCCACGGCGCCCTCCGGCGCGGTCCGCAGAATCGCGATCCAATCGGTGCGCGCGCCGGGGATGTCGCCTCTGAGACGCCGGATGATGCCGCGCTCGAGAAGCGCGAAGGGGTTGGCCCGGTCGATGGCGAGGGCGTGTTCGATGTCCTCGGCCGCGAGCTCGAGCGCCTCGACCCGGCGATAGGCGTTGGCGCGGAAGGTCAGCGCGATCGTGTTGGCGGGTGCGAGTTCGAGGGCACGGTTGAGATCGTCGAGCGCTTCCCAATAGGCGGCGATGCCGGCATGGGCCTGGCTTCGATCGATGAGGATCTCGACGTTCCGTGCATCCAGCTCGAGCGCGATGGTCAAGATGGCACGTGCGCGCTCGAAGGCGTTCGTCCTGAGCCAGGCCTGCCCGGCTTGCGCCAGGATCTCGGCGCGGATGACCGCCGGGGCTCGCTCCATGCCTTCCGCCAGAAGCTCGAACCGGTGTGCGGCTTCGGCGTATTTGGCGAGCTTGAAAAGGGCGAGCGCGGCGCAATGGCGCGCGGGCTCGCCGCCGGCGAACGCCTCCCAGGTGGTCGCTTCCTCGAACGCGGCCTGCGGGTCGTGCTCGGCGAGCGTGGTGCAGGATGTGTACGTGTCTTCCTGCGAGCGGGCGTCCTCGGCGCGGGCGGGCCCGGCCGTCAGGAGCGCGCCGAAGATGAGCCAAAGGGCGATGGCCCCCGCGCGCGGCAGGCCGAGCGGGGCGTTCCAAGACGGCATCGCTTGAAGCTTTCGCGCCATGGCGTCTAAGCTTTCACGGCGCTCGACTCGAATCAAGCGGTCGGCGGGATGCCGCCTTCCCGCCCACGATCTCTCCCGGGAGGGGTTCTCGATGACCGAAAGGCAACGCCAAGCCGCTTCACGGCTCTTCTGTTTCGGCCTCGGCTATACGGGCGCGGCGCTCGCCGGGGCGCTTCGAAGCGAGGGCTGGAAGGTTGCGGGGACCTGCCGGAGCCCGGCGAAGCGCGCGCTCCAAATCGATGCGGGCATCGAAGCCCATCTCTTCGATCGCGATCGCCCGCTCGACGCGGCGCCGGCCGTGCTCGAGGAGGCGAGTCATCTCTTGAGCTCGGTCCCCCCGGACGCCCATGGCGATCCGGTGATCGATCTCCACTTCTTCGATCTCGCCCGGCTCGAAAACCTCGCCTGGGTCGGCTATCTCTCCTCGACCGCGGTCTATGGGGATCGCGAAGGCGCCTGGGTGGATGAGACGAGCAAGCCGAGGCCGACCGGTGAGGCGGGCAAACGCCGGCTCGAGGCGGAAAAACGTTGGCTCGACCTTTGGCACGGCTTCGGCGTGCCGGTTCATATCTTCCGACTCTCGGGCATCTACGGTCCGGGCCGGAATGTGCTCGACAGGCTGCGCGAGGGCCGCGCCCAGCGAATCCGAAAGCCGGGGCAGGTGTTCGGCCGCATCCATCTGGACGACATCGTGAGCAGCCTGAAGGGCTCGATCGCGCGCCCCAACGCGGGCGCAATCTACAATCTCTCGGACGATCTGCCGGCGCCGCCCGATGAGGTCGTGCTCTATGCCTCCACGCTTCTTGGGCTGCCACCGCCGCCGGAAACACCGTTTGACGAGGCCGAGCTTTCCGCCCAGGCGCGCGACTTCTATGGAGAGAACAAGCGGGTCGCGAACCGGCGCATCAAGGAAGAGCTCGGTATCCAGTTGCGCTATCCCGACTACCGCTCGGGCCTCGAGTCCTTGCTCGACGAAACCGCCCGTCCTCTGCCGTCCTAGGGCGATTTCCCTTCACACGGAATCGCTCTCGGTCTTTGGCGCATCGCTCCTTAGCGGGTGGCGCGTGTGAGCACCAGGCCGCCCTCGCCCCCTGGAGCCGTTTCAAAGTGATCGGAAACGGCTCTAGCCGATTGTGGCGAGCGCCGGCATCATCTCGAGCAGCCAGAAGGCGAACTTCGAGATATGGCCGGTGATCATCGCGATTCCCATCGTGACGAGCACGGCCCCCGTGACCACCTGCATCACGCGCCCGACTCTGCCGATCGTGCGGATGCGACGCACGAAGACGCCGGTGAAGGCGGCCGCCGCGAGGAACGGCACGCCGAGCCCGATGGAATAGATCGCCAGCAGAACGGCGCCGGAGCCGGCGCTTCCCTGGATCGCGCTTAGCGTCAGGATCGCGCCGAGGACGGGGCCGATGCAGGGCGTCCAACCGAAGGCGAAGGCCGCGCCCAGAACGAAGGCGCCCGCGGGGTGGCCGCCGCGCCGGCCGGCAAAGCGGAATTCGCGTTGCAGCAGCGGGATTCGAAGGAGACCCGAAAGATAGAGCCCGAACAGAATGACGATGCCGCCGGCCGCGTAGTTGAACTCGCGCTGATATGCCCGGAGAAACTCGCCGAGCGTGCTCGCGCTTGCGCCCAGCGCAATGAACACGGCGGAAAATCCGAGCACGAAAAACACGCTGAGGAGAAGCGCGGAGAGCCGTCGCCGGCTGAACCCTGGATGCGCCAAATCGTCGAGCGACTCACCCGCCACGAAGGACACGTAGCCCGGAACGAGCGGCAAGACACAAGGCGAGAGAAAGGAGATGAGCCCGGCAAGAAACGCCGAAATTATCCCGATGCCGGATATCTCGAACATTGACTCGGTGGCCGCGCTACCGGGTCTTCGCCAATATGTCGGCGCAAGAATGGCCGCGAGGATGAGTGACCGGTCGGACCCGCTCAGTTCTCCACATAATGCGTCAACAAGGCGACCATTTGTTTCTCGTCCCACGCCCGCGAGCCGAATACACGGCCGATTTCATTTCCCTCGCGGTCGATGAGCAGCGTGGTTGGGATTCCGCTGAGGCGGAGCGCGGAAAGCGAACGCGCGTCCGTGTCGATATAGACCTCGAGATTCGTGATGCCGAACTCCTTGTAGAAACCTCGGATCGAGTCCGGGTCGTGGTTGACGGCGATGGCGACGACCTGAAAATCCTGCCCACCGAGCTTTTCCTGCAGCCGGTCGAGGGACGGCATTTCCTCGCGGCAGGGGTCGCACCAGGTCGCCCACAGATTAACCAGGGTCACTTTGCCTTGGAAGTCGGTGAAGGTCACCGTGTTGCCGTTCGTGTCGTGGAAGGGAAAGATTGGCGCGGGGCGGATCTTGTCGCTGGTGACGATCCCGAGTTCGGCCGCGACCCGGCCGAATTGCTCCGCATTCGAGGGCGAGATCAGATCGGGCGCCGTCTGGGTGCGGACATATTGCAAGAGCACGCCCGCGACGAGCGCCAGCAGAGCCGCGCCGATCGCGGCGCCGAGCAGTTTCTTAAGGGGTGGTTTGTGCGGCATGAGTCGCTTTACCCGGGCGGCCGGAATCGCATTCAGGGTTGCCGAGAGTGTAGCATCCCGACGGTGGACAGCTATTAAATAGGAAAATTCCTAGCACATCCCACCATTCGATGCCGGCTCACCAAGATTTTACCTGTTTTCGGGGGCGGGCGAAGCGGCTTCGATGAGGCCCGTGATGGTCCGTTCGAGCCGCGCAAGATCGGCCTCCGCCGAAAGCCGGTGATCGCCTTCCTTGATGATGGTGATCGTCACGTCCGGGCTCGCCAGTGCCGACACGAGACGGATCGACGTCTGCCACGGAACGGCGTCGTCCCTGAGGCCGTGCAACAGGCGGACCGGGCAATTTATCCCGATGGATCCGGCGAGCAGGAGATGCCGCCGGCCGTCGTCGATGAGCTCTCGGGTGATCGTGTAGGGCTCGTCGCTGTATTCGGACGGCAAGCGAACGATCCCGTCCCGTCGAAGGGCCGCGCGGGCCTCGTCGTCGAGCTTCGCCGAGATGAGTTCCTCCGTGAAATCCGGCGCCGGCGCGATGCCCACGAGGCCCGCCACCCGCCTCGGTCGCTCGAGCGCGACGAGCAGCATCAGCCAGCCGCCCATGCTCGAGCCCACCAGGATCTGGGGACCCTCGGTGAGCGCGTCGAGCACATGGAGCGCGTCTTGTGACCAACGGCTGATCGTGCCTTCGGTGAAGCTGCCGCTCGAGGCCCCGTGCCCGGTATAATCGAAGCGCACGAAGCTCCGGTTGCGGTCGCGGCACCAGCTTGCCAGATGGCTTGCCTTGGTTCCGGTCATATCGGACATGAAACCGCCGAGAAAGAGGATGCCGGGTGACATTCCGGGAAGCGCGTGATAGGCGATGCTGCTGCCGTCCGGCAGCTCCAGGCGGTTTGCCTCGCCGGTCGAAAGGCCGGGGGATGATCGCTCGGCCATGTTGTGGGTTTGCGATTGTTTTGCGATGACGGAGTCTTCCACGGCGCCAGCGGAGCTTAGCACCGGCGAGGTCGGTCACAAAGGGCGCCCCCCGGTTGTTCTCCAATTGCTGCCACGCCTCGAATCGGGCGGTGTCGAGCGGGGCACCATCGAGATAACCGCGGCGCTCGCCCGCGCCGGTTGGAAGCCGCTCGTCGCGTCGACGGGCGGGCCCATGGAGCACCAGCTCACGCGCGCGGGCGGGCGGCATTTCACCTTGCCGCTCGCCGCCAAGAGCCCGTGGAGCGTCTACGCCAACATCGCCCGGCTCGCCCGGCTGATCGAGGCCGAGGGCGTCGATATCGTGCACGCGCGTTCACGCATCCCCGCCTGGAGCGGTTGCTTCGCCGCACGGCGCACGGGCGCGCGGTTCGTCACGACCTACCATGGCACCTATTTCGGAGGCGGTGGGCTCAAGCGCTGGTACAATTCCATCATGCTGCGCGGCGAGCGGGTGATCGTCACCTCCCAGTTCATCCGCGAGCACGTGCTCGAACGCTACAGCCTCGATCCCTCCCGCCTGCGCTTCATCCCGCGTGGCGTCGATACGGTCGAGTTCGACCCGAAGCGGGCCGCGCCCGAGCGGCGCATCTTGCTGCTCAAGGAGTGGCGCATCCCGGACCACGCTCTGATCGTGACCCTGCCCGCGCGGCTCACGGCGTGGAAAGGCCAGGAGATCATGATCGATGCGATCGCGCGCCTCGGGCATTCGGATGTCTATTGCCTGCTGCTCGGCGAGGATCATCAGCACGGCCGAGTGCGGCGGCGACTCGAGGCGCGGGCCTCGGCGCGAGGCCTCGGGGACCGGGTCCGAATCGTCGGGATTTGTCGCGATATGCCGGCGGCCTATATGCTTTCGGATGTGGTGGTGTCCGCCTCGATTCTGCCCGAGGCGTTCGGGCGCACCATGATCGAGGCTCAAGCGATGGGCCGGCCGGTGATCGCGACCGACCACGGCGGGGTGCGCGAAACGGTGCGGCCCGGTGAAACCGGCTGGCTCGTGCCGCCGGGCGATGTGGATGCCTTGGCGGGGGCCTTGCGCAAGGCCTTGAGTCTCACGCCGCGGGAGCGGGAGCGTATGGCCCAAGCGGCGATCGCCCACACGCGCGCCGAGTATGACGTCCGGCTGATGTGCGAGCGCACTCTGGCGGTCTACCGGGAGCTGCTCTCGCCCGGCGAACGCGCGCGGGCGTGAACCCCTCGTTTGCGCGTCCCGTGGATCGCATTCTCGTCATAAAGCTGGGCGCGCTTGGCGACTTCATTCTGGCGATGGGCCCGTTTGCGGCGATTCGCAAGCACCATGCCGACTCTCGCGTGACCCTGCTGACCACGGGCCCGTTCGTCGCGCTTGCCGAGATGAGCGGGTATTTCGACGAGGTGTGGGTCGATACGCGCCCGGGGGTCTGGCAAATCGACGCCTGGTGGGGGCTCCGCCGACGGCTTCGGGCGGCCGGCTTCCGGCGGGTCTATGACCTGCAAACCTCCGACCGCTCGGGAATGTATTTTCGTCTCTTCGGGCGCGCCCGGCGTCCCGAATGGTCGGGCATTGCGCCCGGTTGTTCGCACCCCCACGCGAATCCGAGGCGGGATGACATGCACAGCATCGAGCGGCAGAAGGAGCAGCTCGCCATGGCCGGAATCGCCGATCTGCCGGCGCCTGATTTGTCATGGCTCGACGCCGATATAACGCGCTTCGATCTGCCCGAACGCTTCGCGCTCCTGGTTCCCGGCGGCGCCCCACACCGGCCGGAAAAACGCTGGCCGGGTGAATCCTACGGCGACCTCGCCGGCCGGCTGCAAGCCCGCGGGATCCGCCCGGTGGTGATCGGCACCGCCAAGGAGACGCCCGTGCTCGCGACCATCGCACGGCTCTGTCCTGAGGCCGTCAACCTGGCCGATAGGACCGACCTCGCCGACATTGCGGGGCTGGCCCGGCGCGCGCTCTTGGCGGTCGGCAACGATACGGGACCCATGCACCTTCTCGCGGCGGTCGGCCGTCGCTCCCTCGTGCTCTTTTCCGGCGCCTCGAACCCGGAACTCAGC
>JAPUJA010000282.1 GCA_027296525.1 Pseudomonadota bacterium
ACGCGCCCCCAGTTCCAGTGGCCAGAGACCGCGGGAGATGGACGGTCGTTAGGAGCAGCCACTGGTAGCGCCACAAGTGTCACATTTCAAACAGGTCCCACTGCGCAACAGCGTCAGGTTGCCGCATACGTAGCAGGGATCGCCTTCGTAACCTTTCATCCGCGCGCGCAGCACCTTCCCGTCGCCACCCTCCACGGCCGCGGCGACGGTCACGCCGGACGACGACGCGGCTTCCGCGGCCACATCGACTTCAACCGTGCCGGCGGCGGTTGCCATGCCGGCGCTCGCGACCGTTTCGAGCGTCTCCTGGGCCACCATGCCGCCGTTCAGCACATAGAGATTGCTGCGGACATATCCTTGGGAAACGAACGGGCTCATGGCCGCCTCCTCCAGAGCCGTCGCGGGCGCGGGGCTCTGCAAGGGCGCGCTGACCGCGGTGTCCGTCATCCCGTGTCCATTGACGTCGGGCATCAGGTCGTCGGGCTCTCTGTGGGCGAGGTCGCTCCGGCCGAGATAGGAGATGGCGAGTTCCCGGAAGATGTAGTCGAGAATCGAGGTCGACATCTTGATCGTTTCGTTGCCCTCGACGATGCCCGAGGGATCGAAACGCGTGAAGATGAAGGCCTCGACGAACTCATCGAGGGGCACGCCGTACTGCAGGCCGATTGAGACCGCGATCGCGAAGTTGTTGAGCATGCTGCGGAAGGCCGCGCCTTCCTTGTGCATGT
The DNA here is from genome assembly GCA_027296525.1 of Pseudomonadota bacterium. Taxonomy (GTDB): domain Bacteria; phylum Pseudomonadota; class Alphaproteobacteria; order UBA828; family JAPUJA01; genus JAPUJA01. The sequence continues at coordinate 729 of JAPUJA010000282.1, forward strand.
CGATGAAGATCTCGCCGAGCCCGCCTTCCGCGTACTCGCCGGTGCGCAGATAGACCTTGTGGCCGCCGACGATGGCCTTTTGGGTGTAGCCCCGGCGGCGCTGCGGCATCTTGTGCCGGTCGGAGATGTATTTGTGGATGATGCGCTCGGCCACCCGCACGGCCCGCGGGGCGGCGGCGTCGGGCAGTTCGTCAACTTCCTCCGCCTCCTCCGCCAGAAGCGTGACCGTGCTCAAGGGCTGGGACAGCTTCGAGCCGTCGCGATAGAGCGCGTTGGCCTTCAAGCCCAGCCGCCAAGAGAGCAGATAGGCCTCCTTGCAATCCTCGACGCTGGCCGCCGCGGGCATATTGATCGTCTTCGAGATGGCCCCGGAGATGAAGGGCTGGGCTGCGGCGAGCATGCGGATGTGGCTGTCGACCGATAGGGATCGGGTGCCCTTCCGGCCACAGGGATTCGCGCAGTCGAACACGGCGAGGTGCTCGTCCTTTAGATGCGGCGCACCCTCGAGCGTCATCGCCCCGCAGCAATAGACGTTCGCCGCCTCGATCTGCTCCTTGGTGTAGCCGAGGCCCGAGAGGATGTCGAAGGACGGGTCGCTCAGCTGTTCGGCGGCGAACCCCAGGGTCTTGATACAGAACTCCTCGCCGATCGTCCATTTGTTGAAGGCGAAGCCGACCTCGAAGGCGTTCGGCAGAGCCTCCTCGATCGTCTCGAGGATCTCCTCGGTCAGCCCCTTCTGCTTGAGGCCGTCATAGTCCACGCCGGGCGCGCCTCGGAGCGTTCCGTGGCCGACCGCGTAGCGGACGATGTCGTCGACTTCGCCCGTCTCATAGCCGAGCGCGCGCAAGGCCTCAGGGATCGCGCGATTGATGATCCTGAAGTAGCCGCCGCCCGCCAGCTTCTTGAACTTCACGATCGCAAAGTCGGGCTCGATGCCGGTCGTATCGCAATCCATCACGAGCCCGATGGTGCCCGTCGGTGCCACGACGCTCGTCTGGGCGTTGCGGTAGCCGTGGGCCTCGCCGAGCTCGAGCGCGCGGTCCCAGGCCCGCCCGGCGGCCTCGACCAAACGCGGATCGGGGCAGTTCTTCCTGTCGAGCGGAACGGGCAGAACCGAAAGCCCTTCGTAGCCCTTGCTCTCACCATGGGCCGCGCGCCGGTGATTGCGAATCACCCGAAGCATTCCCTCGCGGTTTTTGGCGAAGCCCTGGAAGGGCCCGCGTTCGCGAGCCATCTCCGCCGAGGTGGCATAGGAAACACCGGTCATGATCGCGGCAAGCGCGCCGCAGACGCTCCGGCTCTCCTCGCTGTCGTAGGCCAGCCCCGAGGACATCAGAAGCCCGCCGATGTTGGCGAAGCCCAGGCCGAGCGTGCGGTAGTCGTAGGAACGCCGGGCGATCTCCTCCGATGGGAACTGGGCCATGAGCACGGAAATCTCAAGCACGATGGTCCAGAGACGAATCGCGTGCTCGTAGCCCTCGAGATCGAACGCGCTGTCGGGGCTCTCGAACGCCTTGAGGTTGAGCGAGGCCAGGTTGCAGGCGGTATCGTCCAGGAACATGTATTCCGAGCAGGGGTTCGACGCGTTGATCGGGCCGGAGGCCGGGCAGGTGTGCCAATCATTGATCGTGGTGTCGAACTGAATGCCGGGATCGGCCGAGGTCCATGCGGAATAGGCCACGCGTTCCCAGAGCTCGCGCGCCTTTACGGTCTTCGAGACCTTTCCGTCCGTGCGCCGGATGAGGCTCCACTCCCCGTCGTCGAGCACGCGCCGGATGAAATCGTTGGTCACCCTGACCGTGTTGTTCGAATTCTGGCCCGAGACGGTGAGGTAGGCGTCCGACTGCCAATCGGTGTCGTAGATCGGAAACTCGATCTCGGTGTATCCCTGGCGCGCGAATTGGATCACGCGTTGGACATAAGCCTCCGGCAACACGGCCTTGCGCGCCGCGATCACCGCCTTCTTGAGCTCGGGATTGGTCTTGGGGTTGAACCCGTCCTCGCCCACGACGGCGCGACAGGCCTTCATCACCGCGTTCAGATGCTTGTTGGCGAGCTTGGAGCCCGCGACCAAGGCCACGACCTTCTGCTCCTCGATCACCTTCCAGGAGATGAAGCTCTCGATGTCCGGATGATCGATGTCGCAGATGACCATTTTCGCAGCGCGCCGCGTGGTCCCGCCGGATTTGATGGCGCTCGCCGCGCGGTCGCCGATCTTGAGGAAGCTCATGAGCCCGGAGGATTTGCCGCCCCCGCTCAAGGACTCGCCCTCGCCCCGAAGGGCGGAGAAGTTCGTGCCCGTACCCGAGCCGTATTTGAACAGCCGCGCCTCGCGGACCCAGAGATCCATGATCCCGCCGCTGTTCACCAGGTCGTCTCGGATGCCCTGGATGAAGCAGGCGTGGGGTTGGGGATGCTCGTAGGCCGAAGACGACCTCACCACCGCGCCGGTGGCGTCGTCGACGTAGTAGTGCCCCTGGGCCGGGCCGTCGATGCCATAGGCCCAGTACAAGCCGGTGTTGAACCATTGAGGCGAGTTGGGCGCCGCCATCTGACGGGCGAGCATCCAGCGAAGCTCGTCGTAGAAGGCGCGGGCGTCGCTTTCACCGTCGAAATAGCCGCCCTTCCAGCCCCAATAGGTCCAGGTTCCCGCGAGCCGGTCGAAGACCTGACGCGCGCTCGTTTCGTCCCCGAACCGCTCCGATTCGTCGAGCTCCGCGAGTGCCGATTCGTCGGGCACGCGCCGCCACAACCATTCGGGCACGCCCGGCTCGTGCACGGCCTTCAGGCGCCGCGCGACACCGGCTTTGCGGAAGTATTTCTGGGCGAGGACGTCGCAGGCGACCTGTGACCAGCCCTCGGGAATCTCGGCGTCCTTGAGCTCGAAAACGAGGGAACCGTCCGGATTGCGGATCTCGCTCGCCGTGCGGCGAAAAGCGACGCCCTCATAGGCCGATTTTCCCGCTTGCGTGAATCGACGGTGGACCCGCATGCCCCTCGATAGCCCCCCAGTATCGCGTGCCGGCGGATTCTTTGTCGCCCGCCGGGCGTTAAAACATTGGCTTCTCGATCGAATGATCCTTACGAGCTGCCGCCACCCAAAACAACAGTGACAAGCTCGTGTCATTACCCGTGGCGATTCAGACTGTCAAATAGATTTTGTGTCATATTCTTGACGACCTACAGGATATTGTGGGTATCTCTGTGGATCGTTCCGTCAAGGCCGTTCGGCGGCTGCCTTATTTCGGTGATCCAATAGGTTGGATGAGATTCCTGGGCGCGAGCCCGAGGCGCGCGCACTCGGACGCTTCGGTTGTTAGTGCAACCGGTTCGCTTAACTTTTTAATGTCGAATTGAGGGAACTTGATTATCTGCCTCTAAGGAATTTGAAATTTTGAACGTCCGACGGTCGGCGCCGGGGTCATTGGGGACGCGAAAAAGACCTTGATTTTTTGTCGCCGGCGGGGGCCTCGGGACGCCTTCGTCGCGCGGGGCTGGACGGGCGGCTTTTCCCCATGTCATAAGTCGGCCGCCTTGCGCCCCCGACTCGACGGCGAGTCGTTGGTGCGTTTCGGTTTGGTGCGATGGCGATCCTGGGAACGCGAATCTATACCTGGTTCAACGGCGAGTTCGTCGGCGACGACGAGTTCGGCAACCGTTACTACCGCAAGCGCGCCCGGGGCGCGCGGGAGCGGCGTTGGGTGATCTACAAGGGCGAGGACGAGGCGAGCAAGGTGCCCGCCGACTGGCACGGCTGGCTTCACCACACGATCGAGCCGGTGCCGAGCGAGGCTCCCCTGCCGCGCAAGGAGTGGGAGAAGGAGCATCTGCCCAATCTGACCGGCACGCCCTCGGCCTACCGGCCCCCCGGCCATCTGCTCAAGGGTGGCCGCCGGGACCGCGCGACGGGCGATTACGAACCCTGGCAACCTGATTAGGCGATTCGACGGATCATCCGGGGATGCGCGCTTTAGACGACGCGCACGAGCGCGTGGCGCTTCTTGCCGGCGGAGAGCTTGATCACTCCTTCCGGGTTGAGGTCGTCGGTCGTAACGGGGCGCATCTCATCTTTCGACGGCTCGCCGTTGATGCGCGCGCCGCCCTGGCGGAAGAGCCGTCGCGCCTCGCCCTTTGACTCGGCGAGCCCGGCGCGCTGGAAGAGCTCGAAGGCGCTGAGGCCTTTCGCGAGCTCGGCCCGGGCAAGCTCGAGCACAGGCAACCCTTCGCCGATGCCGCCCTTCTCGAAGGTTTCGCGCGCCGTCGCCTGCGCCTCTTCGGCGGCGGCTTGCCCGTGGCACATCCCGGTCGCCTCGAAGGCGAGGCGCTTCTTGGCCTCGTTGAGCTCGGCGCCCTCGAGGGCTTCGAGCCGCGCGATCTCGTCGAGCGGAAGCTCGGTGAAGAGCCGCAAGAAACGCCCGACGTCGGTGTCCTCGCTGTTGCGCCAATACTGAAAATAGTCATAGGGGCTCACCTGCGCGCCGTTGAGCCAGACCGCCCCTTGCGCGGTCTTTCCCATCTTCGCGCCGGATGCCGTCGTGATCAGCGGAGTCGTGAGCCCGTAGAGGCTTCGGTTGTCGACCCGCCGGGCGAGCTCGACGCCGTTGACGATGTTGCCCCATTGATCGGAGCCGCCCATCTGGAGCACGCAGCGCTCGCGCCGCGCGAGTTCCAGAAAGTCGTAGGCCTGGAGGATCATGTAATTGAACTCGAGGAAGCTCAAGGAATGCTCGCGCTCAAGCCGGAGCTTCACGCTTTCGAAGCCGAGCATGCGGTTGACCGTGAAGTGGGCGCCGTAATCGCGCAGGAACGGGATGTAGTCGAGGCCGTCCAGCCAGTCGGCGTTGTTGACCATAACCGCATCGGCGCCGCCCTCGCCGAACCGCAGGAATTGGGAGAAGACCTCTTGGATACCCGCCATGTTGGCGGCGATATCCTCATCGCTCAGAAGCCCGCGCATCTCGTCGCGCCCGGAGGGATCGCCGATCTTGGTCGTGCCGCCGCCCATGAGCACGATCGGTCTGTGCCCCGTCTTCTGGAGCCAGCGAAGCATCATGATCTGCACCAGGCTCCCGACATGGAGGCTCGGCGCCGTGCAGTCGAAGCCGATATAGGCGGTCACGGATTCCTTCGCCGCGAGCGCGTCGAGCCCCTCGATGTCCGTGTATTGGTGGATGAAGCCCCGTTCATCGAGGACCCGCAGGAAGTCGGAGCGAAGCTTGGACATTATCTTTTGGACGGTATCTTTTGGACGGTTTGGCATTGCGCGCACGAAGCGTGCTCGATTCGTGGCGCGCTCAGATAACCACAATCCGACTCGGCGGACAACAAACTCCCCGGTCGAAGCCCGGCAACGCGTTTGCCGATTGACCCCGCCTTTGCCGGTTGAACCGAACCATCGCGCCTCCGGCTCTCCCGGGATCGCCTGTCCCGATCAACCCGCGCGCGTCAACCCGCGTCGGGCTGGTTGTCGGGCGCGGCCTCGACGAAGGCGGGGAGCTTGACGCATTCCTCCTCGATGCGGCGGAGGGTGCGGAGCTGCGAGACGTCGCACTCGAGCCGGTGGGCGTTGTGGAGC